>DATJCC010000103.1:0-15613 GCA_035514995.1 Microbacteriaceae bacterium | reverse complement strand
AAGCACTATATCCAAGCGACATCAGCGTGATGACACTTGCAAACACAATAGACAGAACGAGATTTAAAACCTGGGATCCGACAGCTGCACCGCCCTCGGGTTTGCCTGCGGCTCGCTGAGCTTGGATGCTTTTAACTGCATATAAGGTTCCGAGCACAATTCCTACTGCAACGATTGCTTGGATTATCACCCAGATCCACACCTCGATAGAGGTGCCAGTTATGTCATAAACAATCAACCCAAGAATGAGAGCGATCGCAACAGTAATGATGGGGATGGTAAAGGCAAGGCCGACACTTCGTTGCGAGGTAGGAACATTATTTGCTTGCTGAGTTGCAACTTCGGTGGGAGCTGCAACAGTTGCGTCGTTTGTGGGACTAGGGGTGATCGTTTGTGTGGCGTGTTTGGCTGATGCCACGTTTGGTGCAGAAGCTTTTGTGAAGACAAAACCTGCCAGCAATACAAATACGACTAAGGCAGTGTAGAGCACTATGGGCACATATGCGTCAAAAATTCTAATCACGGCCGCTTCCTTCTCACCGTAGCTAAAGAAGTTTGCCATGAAGCCCACTATCGCTGCAATAACAGACAGTGCTAGAGCAATTATGATGATAGTGCTCGCAAAGTATTCAACCGCTTGGGAAAGTTTTGTTTGCGTTTGACTGGCGAAGCGAGATTTTAGTATTTTCTTTTTTGCGACGAGTGACCCAAAAGCTAAAATAGCCAACGCCACAAATATTAGGTAGCTTGAAGGGCTCACAAAGTGCTTTGAGTTTTCCCCGTAAAGTTGCTCGCTTGTAAGCCCAGAAGTGACCGCAATTTCTGACCAAAGCGCGATCACATAAAAGAGCCAACTGAGAAGGCTGCTAACCAATATCAGTAGAAGCGCTGATTTGGCTGTTTTGTTCTGTGGTTTCATAACCAAATTGTACTGGTAAAAAACCATATAACCTAGCGCCAGCGAGCTCCCCATGATTGCGATTCACCAGCAGGCGATATTGACTGTGGAACAGACTGCGGGTTATCGTCACGCAGCGGCGCAGGCAGAAACGCTTGTGGCGCATTTTGGTAGGCAACTGGACGCAAAAACCTGGTGATAGCGGCGGTTCCAACTGATGTGCTTGAATCGTTTGTGGTTGCGGGCCAGGGGCCTCCGTGTTGTTGAGCTGGTGTTACGGCTACTCCTGTGGACCAGCCGTTGAAGAGCACCCGACCAACCTGGCGGCTCATGGCTTCTACAAGTTCTTGCAATTCGGCCGCATTTTCTGTTTCTCCGGTTGCTTCTTCTGAGCTTAAGTGCAGTGTGCCGGTGAGGTTGCCCTCATAAAACTCTGGCATTAGAGAGGCAAGGTTCGTTTCGGCAGGCACTTCAACAAGAATTGAAAGAGGCCCGAAAGCTTCTTCTACAAGAGCTTCGTGACCGGTGCGGAAGTCTTCTAAACTAACTGCAACAATGGTTGGTGTGGCCCAACCCTGGCCGCTTTCATCGAAGCGAAGTTTGCCATCTACTACTGGGCGTACTCCCTTAGATTCGCGAATAGCGGTCATTCTTTCTTCGAAGCTTTTTGCGATGCGTGACCCGAGCATGCGATGCTCAGGCATTTCAATCTCACTCTTAGCAATGGCCTCTGGAAGAGCGGTTCCTGCAGGGATAAACACGAAGCCAGGTTTTGTGCAGAGCTGACCGGCAGAGCCTGAAACGCTTATCAGATAGCCCGAAGCTATCTCATCTGCGCGCTCGGCTATGGCCTGCTCAGTAACGAAAACGGGGTTTACGCTACCTAGCTCTCCATAAAATGGAATGGGTGTTGGCCTTGTTGCGGCGATGTCAGCGAGGAGCCTTCCAACATAGATTGATCCGGTAAAAGAGCCAGCTTTAATGCGCTCGTCTTTTAGCACAGCAACGCCAGCTTCTTGACCGTGGATTAAGTGAAAAGTGCCATCTGGCATGCCTGCTTTAGCGAGAGCTTCGCGAGCTACAGCCGCTGTAGCGTCAGAAAGCTTGGGGTGACCAGAGTGCGCTTTTACAATAACCGGGCAGCCAGCGGCGAGAATAGCAGCGGTGTCTCCGCCCAATACCGAGAAAGCAAAAGGAAAGTTAGACGCCGAAAAATTGATCACTGGCCCGACCGGGAGGTGTGTGCGACGAATGTCTGGGCGCACACCCAAAGCAAAGTCAGGGTCTGCATAATCAATGCGCGCATCGAGGTAGCCACCGTCAACGAGCGTGTCAGCAAACAAACGCAGTTGCACCGCTGTGCGGGTGACCTCTCCTTCTAGGCGCGGCCTTGTCAGCCCAGTCTCTTCCATCGCAATATCGACCAGTTCAGACTTGGCAGCTTCGAGAGCATCAGCTGTTGCGACAATTGCACGAGCGCGGTTCTGTGGGGAGATACGAGCTAGTTCTGGAGCCACTGCGGCTGCCTTTGCTAATACTGTTTCGAGCTCTGGAGGAAGGAGATCTTTGGTCATGCTTGGTTTCCTTAAGCGTAGATGTATGTTGGGCCACTGTGGTCTATGAAATGTGGTCTATGAAAAGACACAAATTTTATTACTTCTATCTTCGCACGTTTTTTATGTTGGTTCTGGGCACTTGACACAGAAGCTGATTGAGGGTTGTATAGATATTGCGTATACCCATACCCGTATCTGTATTTTACAAGATTCCCAATGAGATTAGAAGGTTTCCAATGAAGTGTAATGTTTTAATTATCGGTGGTGGCACCGGTGGGATAGCCGTTGCGGCTCGGCTAAGAAATAAAAATGTCGATGACATCGTTATTCTTGAACCCGCTAAGACTCACTACTACCAGCCAATCTGGACTCTCGTTGGTGGAGGTCTCGCGCCGGTAGAACAAAGCGCAAAACCAATGTCAAAGTTGATTCCTAAAGGGGTTAAGTGGGTTCAGCAGGCAGCGGTTTCGGTTGACGCACAGACGCAGACCGTAAAAACAGCAGACGGAACAGAAATTGAATACAACCGTCTCGTGGTTGCTGCAGGTATTCAGCTTGACTGGGACGCGACTCCTGGCATGTGGGAAGCAGTGAACTCCGACCACGGCTCTAGTAACTACCTTTACGATTTGGCGCCGCACACGTGGGATCTCATTAAAAACATGAAGTCGGGCACAGCCGTGTTTATGCAACCTTCTGGGCCAATCAAGTGTGCCGGGGCACCGCAAAAAATTGCTTACCTCGCCGCAGACTATTGGCGCAAACAAGGCGTGCTTGATGATATTCGTATGGTTATGATTCTGCCAACACCCGGAATGTTTGGCGTGCCGGTTTTTAAAAAAGAGCTTGAAAAAGTTGTTGCTGGTTATGGTATCGAAGTTAAGTTTAACTCTGAAGTTACAAACTTTGATGTTGCAAAGCGGGAGCTAACTATCTCAAACTTGGGAGAGGGCGACACTCCTGACGAAAAGCTTCAATACGACTTCGTGCACGCACTCCCTCGCCAGTCTGCACCAGACTGGATTAAAGATAGTGCACTTTCTGTGCCAGACTCCCCGCAAGGCTATGTTGATGTTGATAAGAACACGCTGCAACACGTGCGTTATCCAAACATCTTTGCTATCGGCGATTGCGGTTCAACCCCCAACTCTAAAACAGGTGCAGCCATCAGGCAGCAGGCACCAACTGTTGTACAAAACATCATTGATTCACTCGAAGGGCGTGAGCTCAGTGCGTCTTATGGTGGCTACGCCTCGTGTCCACTGCCAGTTGCACGTGACAAGATTTTGATCGCAGAATTCGACTACACTTTAGAAGCAACGCCGACACTGCCGCTCATTAACACTCTTAAACCGGTCAAAGATTTTGGTCTTTTTAAGCGCCGCATGTTGCCGATGATGTACTGGAAATTTATGATGAAGGGTAGAGCCTAAAAATTGACTGTAAAGCCGTGGCACGCAATAGCATCAGTGCTAACAGTGCTCGCGGCTCCAGCATTATTTGTTTTTGAAGACCTCGCCTCTGGAGCGATTCTGTTGGTGTTGGGTTTGCTTGCCGCCTGGTATGCAGACAGGGGAGGGTGCGAGGCTGCCTGCTCTGTGCCAATACCCAAAGGGTTGCCCAAAAATGATCGGCCAGCGTCACTCCTAAGGGACATCTCACTTATTACAGTGGGCCTGATCATAATTAGAACGATTTCTTTAGAAGCCAGACTTGATAACATCGGGATGATCTCATTCACCGTAGCGCTTGGAGCCGCGGTGATCGTGCCCTACACGATCTCTCGTTTTGTTTATAAAGATCGTGCGGTGAGCTTCCCCTGGCGCACAGGAGAAAAATGGAGTTTCTTTCAGTGGGGGTGGCTAGCTCTTGTCATGGTTTTGGCGTGGTTGATTTTGCCTTGGTATTTCATCACAAGTGGTGTTTACCAAAACTGGCCTGCGATAAGCGACGCTAATGAAATATCGCGGTTGTTTATCGGTGTTGGTGCTGTTGGTATTTGGGATGAATTGTTTTTCATCTGCATAGTCTTTGTCGTTTTGTTAAGACATTTACCCCCCTGGCTTGCTAATGTTTTGCAGGCGGTTGTTTTTGTGTCATTTTTATGGGAGCTTGGTTACCGCGAATGGGGACCAGCACTGACTATCCCATTTGCTCTTATTCAGGGTTACATCTTTTTGCGCACCAAATCTTTAGCCTATGTCGTTTCCACCCACCTGCTCTTTGACGCGGTTGTTTTTGCAGTGCTGGTGCATGCACACAACCCACACCTTTTCGATTTCTTTTTAGTGAGAGCCTGAATCAATTTCTTTTTATTGCGAGATTGAATTGTTTTGTTGATAAAGCCTTGCCACTGATAACTGCCTCGTCACTGATGCAAGGAAGTGGATGAAGCGATTTGCTGAAACTGATCTAATTACGTCAGATTCAAGTACAGCAGATTTGGGTATATCTAATTCACCTACGACTACATTTCCTTGGGACTACATTTGCTTAGGACTACATTTGATTAAGGTCGAATTTGATTAAGGTCGAATTTGCTTAGGGGCGAATTTGCTTAAGGTTGAATTTGTTTAGACTAGTAGTGTGCTTAATAACTTAGAAGACGGCGGCATCGACGAATCGGTTGGCATCGACGAATCGGTTGGCATCAACGAGTCAGTTGACATCGACGCATTGATTGACAGTTTTTTGCTTGATGCTGGGATCACCCATGAGAGAAGACTAATTAAACGGTTGCTGCTCACAACAACCGGGTTAGCCGTCGATGAGACAAATAGGTTGAACCTCAAGATCGCGAGTGCCGCGCTGAGCGAAATGCGTGAGGCTTACCAACTTTTTGAACCGTATGCCGGGGTGCCAAAAGTGACAGTGTTTGGGTCAGCTCGTACTGCTGACCATGATCCGCTATGGCTTCTTGCTCACCAGGTAGCTAGAGGTCTCGCGAGAGATGGTTGGATGGTTGTGACCGGTGCCGGCCCAGGAATTATGGAAGCTGCGACGGTAGGGGCGGGCGCTGAACGAGCTATTGGGGTTTCGATCAGGCTACCCTTTGAAGAAAAGCCAAACGCAATGATTTTTAATGATGACCGTTTAGTTGCGATGAAGTATTTTTTCACTCGCAAACTGATGCTCGTTAAAGAGTCATTGGGTTTTATTAGTCTGCCGGGCGGTTTTGGCACGCTAGATGAGGTCTATGAGCTTTTGACTCTGCAGCAGACGGGCAAAATGGTGCCGGTGCCAATCGTTTTGCTTGATAAACCGGGCGGATCATACTGGTCACGCTTCAAAGAGTTTATTGTGGCCGAACTTGAGGCTCAGGGGTATGTGACCCAGGGAGATATGGATAGGGTGTTTATCACCGACTCGGTTGAAGCCGCTGTGACAGAGGTGACAAATTTTTGGAAGAATTACGCATCTATAAGGTGGTTTGGAGACAGGCTCGTTGTGCGGGTTAAAAAAGCGCCGAACGATAACCAGTTGCTCACTTTAAATCAAAAATTTAAGCATTTAGTTCTTCGTGGAGAGATTGAACGCACAGAAGCTTTTGATCAAGAAATAAAGGAAGGTGACGCACTCGATTTGGAGCGCATCACCTTCATACCTGATCAGCGAAAAATTGGTGATTTACATCGCATAATCAGAGTGTTAAACAAAATGTTTAGCTAGACATTTGAGCTAAACACCTAGCATTTACAACGATCTGCTTCTGGTACACCAGCAAGAGCCTCTTCGACGTGCATTCCGCAACCAGACCAGGTTGGCTTACCGCAGTTTGAGCATGTGATACGTGCACACATATGTGAACTCCTTCTTAATTATTTTGTGTTTGTTTTTGTTTTGTGTAGTTATTGGTATGTGTAGTTATTGGTTTAGTGGAATCAGAGTATTAGATAGGTTAACGACCAAACATCCGCTTAAAAAAACCGCCACGGTTGGCTTTTGCTTCGGCTATCTCAGATGCGGTGTGCTTCCCGTTGCACCACTGTGATGCAGGCACGCTACGTCTAACCTGCTGAATGTGTTGACCACAACCAGCCCAGGTGGTTTTGCTGCAGGTGCGGCATGTGACAGCTTGACACACTTTGTTCTCCGTTTCTTTGGTTGTACTTTTGCGATAAGCAATAAAACCACTATACCCCGATGGGTATTATTTTGGCGAATTGAATCTTAAAATTTGCTGAGTACCAAACTCGCTAAGTGCTAGAGAGCTTTTGTGTGAAGAAGTTTGATAGAGCAAGTTTTTAGGGCAAGATGATAGTCATGGAAGAATCAATGATGAATCTAGATACACAAGCAGTGCACGGTGGCCGTGAAGACCTAAAAGAACTTGGACTACACGCTTTACCCATCGACCTTTCTACTACCAATCCACTCCCAGACATTGAACTTGGGGGAGACTCGTATGAAGCGATGGCTACCGGAGGTCGCCCGATCGAAGGCGGTAGCAACGTTTACGCAAGACTGTGGAACCCAACCGTTGCGCGTTTTGAGAACGCTTTTGCGCAGCTAGAACATGCGGCACAGAGCGTCGCTTTTGCTTCAGGGATGGCCTCTGTCACGGCAGCTGTGCTCGCCCACACCTGGCCGATCGGCAAATCACACGTGGTTGCTGTTAGACCACTTTATGGAGGCACTGATCACATACTTGGAAGTGGGCTTTTGGGTGTTGAAACCACATTTTGTGAAGAAGATGAGGTAGCAAAAAATATTCGCCCTGAGACGGGTCTCGTAGTCGTTGAATCACCAGCAAACCCAACTCTAGAACTCTTAGACATTGCTGGCGTTGTTAAACAGGCTGGAGATGTGCCAGTGCTTGTAGACAACACTTTTGCGACACCAATTCTCCAAAACCCGATTGATCAGGGCGCTGCAATGTCTTTGCACAGCGCTACCAAATACATCGGCGGGCACGGTGACGTTGTCGCGGGAGTGATCGCATGTGATGAAGAAACCGCCCAAGCACTACGCAGAGTTCGCGCTATAACAGGGGGTATCCTGCATCCACTCGCAGCATATCTGCTTCACAGAGGTCTCCAAACGCTTCCGCTGCGGGTGCGAGCACAACAAGACAGCGCCAGTCAGATCGCTTCTTGGTTGCAGGGCCGTGACGAGATAGCCGAGGTCTTTTATCCTGGGCTCAACGGAGACCCTCGCGGTCTTTTGGGAACTCAAATGAGGGGCACAGGTGCGATGCTCTCAATTAAACTCAAAGGTGGCTACGCTGCGGCTAATAAATTAACCACCAACACTAAACTCTTCACACACGCTGTATCTTTGGGTGGTGTCGATTCCTTGATTCAACACCCTGCAGCGTTGACACACAGACCTGTTCCACCAGAAGCAAGGCCAGGAGCAGATATAGTGCGCATCTCTGTCGGTCTTGAAAGTGTGCAAGACCTGATCAACGACCTAGAAAATGCTCTTAACGAAACCCACTAAAAATCGGAATGTAGACAAGCATGACTGAAATAGAAAAGAAGCTCGCTCAAACGGTCGCAAAACAGTTTGATGAGACCTTAAGTGACCTCGAAGATCTAATTCGAATACCTTCAGTTTCTTGGCCGGCATTTGAGCAAAAACACGTTTTTGAAAGCGCTACGGCTGTTGCAAAACTGTTGGAGCAGACTGGCATTTTTGATGAGGTCGACGTGCGCCAATCATTAGAAGGCGACACAGATAAACTCGGGCATCCAGCAGTAGTAGCTAGAAAGTCACCAAAAAACGGTAAACCAACCGTTCTCCTTTACGCGCACCACGACGTGCAACCACCGGGTGATCCCGAAGACTGGGAGTCGCCACCTTTTGTACCAACACGCAAAGGAGACCGACTTTACGGTCGAGGCGCTTCAGACGATAAAGCCGGCATCATTTCGCATCTGGCTGCGATTAGAGCACTAAGCGAAGTTATTGGTGATCTTGATGTGGGGATCGCCGTGTTTATTGAAGGTGAAGAAGAGTGGGCTTCAAAATCATTTGGCAACTTTCTGCGAGACAATAAAGAACTCCTAACTGCCGACGCAATAATTGTTGCAGACTCCGATAATTGGGATGAAGAAACTCCGGGCCTAACAGTTGCCCTGCGCGGAGCTGTAGCTGTCAACGTAACAGTGGAGACCCTCGACCGAGCTTCACACTCGGGCATGTTTGGCGGAGCTGTGCCCGATGCAATGATGGCCACGATTCGTCTTCTCGACACGCTCTGGGATGAAAACGGCTCTGTGGCTATTGCGGGTTATAAATCGGCTGATCTCGATGTGCCTGAATACGATGAGCAACAGCTGCGACAGGAGTCTGGTTTGCTCAACGGGGTGACTCCTATCGGAACCGGTGAGATCCTCTCAAGGCTCTGGGCTAAGCCAGCAATAACCATTACTGGAATAGACGCTCCAGATATCGCGAACGCATCAAACACCATCACCCCAAAGGTGACAGTGCGCATTAGCTCCAGAGTAGCGCCGGGTCAGGACGCTGATGAGGCAGCACAAGCACTCAAAACTCATCTACTTGAAAACGTGCCCTTTGGCGCCAAAATAACATTTGGAGAGTTCGATAACGGGCAACCTGTTCTGATCGATACAGCAGGTTGGGCGGCGAAAAAAATGCGCGAAGCAATGAAACTAGCGTGGCAAAAAGACCCAATCGATATTGGCATTGGCGGATCAATTCCGTTCATTGCCGAATTAGTCAGCGAATTCCCTGATGCACAGATTTTGGTCACCGGAGTAGAAGACCCAGACTCGCGAGCACACAGCCCCAACGAGTCGCAGCACCTTGGGGTGCTACAAAAAGCGATTCTTACTGAAGCTTTATTTTTAGCTGACCTGAACGAAAGCTAAATAAATTTCAGACCGGTTGAACCTCTTCACGCCAGGCGGTAGCAACGTCAACCCAACCTTCGCTACCGCTTAGAAGTTCAAGCTCAGTTAGCATGATCTGAACCGCAGAATTTGCTGTACCAGCAGCGGGGTAGACACTTTCAAAACGTTTTAAAGATTCATCTAAAAACACTCGCGCACTTTCGACGTTAGCAAAAGGACACACACCACCGACTGGGTAACCTGTAAGAGGTTCGACGTCTTCAGGCTTTAACATACGGGGCTTTCCGCCAAAGGTGCGCTTAAACATGCCACCATTAACCTTTGCATCTCCGGCCGCAACAACAAGAATTGCCCGTGAGGGATCGGCTGGATCATAAAACCCCAAAGTCTTAGCGATTCGCTTTGGAGAAGTACCAACCTTTTCTGCAGCTAGTTCAACGGTGGCACTAGACTCAGCAAACTCTAAAATCTCGCCATTCCAACCAACATTTTTCAAATATTCCTTGACACGCGCAACTGCCAATTCGTGTTCACTCCTACATATAAATTAAAAAAATTGTTGTAACCATCTTATGCTGATGCCGAGACAGCAAAAAATTGGTAGCGTTGAAGGCGCGGTCAAAACTGTTAGGCCAAAAGACAACTCGAAGAGCGCTAAAAAATGTGCGTAGAAGTACGTCAACGGAGATAAGAATGAAACAACCTACCTTTGTTATTAAAACCATTAACTGGTTAAAAATTAGTGGGGGTGCACGATGACCGTCTCTGTAAAAGCAATGCCGGCGCTGCTGTTTTGCCCAGCTGACAGACCCGATCGTTACCAGAAAGCTTTAGATCGTGCTGATGGTGTGATTCTAGATCTAGAAGACGCAGTGTTACAAGACGCTAAAAGCCAAGCTCGTGAAGCGATAATAGCTAGCGATCTTCCAAGCAGCAGAGTCATCGTCAGAATTAACAGCCCAGAAACCGGAGATTTCAGAGCCGACCTAGCGGCGGTTCTACAAACAAAATATCGCACAATAATGGTTGCAAAATCTGAGTCTTGTGACGACATTGCCAATATTCCGAGTTCATTTAAAGTCATAGCTTTGTGTGAAACAGCAAAAGGTGTAAAAGAAGCAGAAAAAATCGCTGAACTTGATAATGTAATCGGATTGATGTGGGGAGCCGAAGACCTGATCGCGTCTATGGGAGGCACCTCAAGCCGCTTCTCAAACGGAAAATATCGCGACGTTGCAAGACACGCCAGATCACGCGTTTTGTTGGCAGCTAGAGCCGTCAGAAAAACAGCAATAGATGCCGTGCACATCAATATCAAAGACCTTGACGGTCTCAAAGAAGAGGCCTCAGACGCAGCGGCATCAGGGTTCCAAGCAACTGCCTGCATACACCCCAGCCAAGTCGATACGATCCGTGAAGCATACATGCCAAACCAAGAGCAGATAGAGCAGGCAAAAGCGCTTCTAAACGCGGCACAGGGTCAACGCGGAGTGTTTAGTTTTCAAAACCAAATGGTTGATGAGCCCGTTCTTAGACACGCAAGATCAATTCTTGCCAGAGCACGTCGCATGGAGGAGAGGTCCATGCGATGAGCCTGCAAAACCTTGAGCGCCCAGGTACACCAAAAAATGCATCACAGCAGCTCGTTAGCCGTGAAGTCGATTTGGGTACCAGGTACACTCCGAGGAGCGGGGACACTCTTCTGACAGGCACTCAAGCGATAGCCAGGCTTCTTGTAGAACAACACGAAGCAGATCTTAAAGCGGGATAAAACATCGTTAATTCGATTAGTAGCTACCGAGGTGGCCCTTTTATGGAAAACTTTATGCAACAGGTGTGCCGTTCTCAACAGGTTGTTCAGGTTGTAAAAGCACCACGTCGTCTTCGCCAGGAATGCCACCGATTACCAATACTTCAGACTTAAAGCCTGCTATCCGTCTGGGAGGAAAGTTGACTATGGCTACTACTTGTGTTCCTACCAGCGTTTCAGGTTCATACCTCTGCGTAATTTGGGCAGAAGATAGTTTTATACCTATTTCTCCAAAATCAATTTCTAGTTTAATTGCAGGCTTTCGTGCTTCTGGGAATGGATCAGCTTTCAACACGGTGCCAACACGAATATCTAATTTCCTAAAGTCCTCAATCGCAGCCAACGCTATCCCCTCATGTTTTTGTCGAATTTGAATTTATGCTGTTTAACAATCTGACCCGTTTTGAATGTTAAGAACCATCATTTTTTGGATAGTAATTTTGCCTCTTGCAGTTCCACATCGCTGTGCCAGTAAAGGCTTCATTTCCCTTCTCATCATAATCTTCATCGCCCGCATCGGTGGCAAAAGAATAGTTGCGGTCAACCATGACTTAGCAACAACAGCCTTCATTTCATGTTGCAGAGTTGATGCTCTCGACAAAACCCGGCTCAGCCAAAAAAGCCGGACCAGTCATCAGCCACCTACGTATCAAAACCGACAACCCATAAACCCCCAACACAGTGGCATAAGGGGCATCATAATGAGTGATCACATTTGGCCTGCACACAGCCACAACCCATACACTCTAAGCAATCTAAACCCCTAGCCAATCCACAATCATAGCCTTGACCAGGGAAACTCTAACAGGAGACATGTTATTTGACGCAGACCTAACGCCCCAAACTTAGAAATATTAAAAATCGGACTCAACCAGAAGTCAAACATTATTATCGATTTCGATCAGCTCACCCAATCAACATAAACTCACTGCTCAGAGTTTTAATTCTCAGAGTTTTAATACACAGCGTCTTAAAGAACAGATCTTTGAGGAGTGCAATTTTGACGCAACCGAGCTACCGGAGCCGGTTGATTATAGCGCGTGCAAGAGCTGTCGATCTTTCCGGGTTTCAAAATTTTAAAGTTGCCGACGAATATTTAAATTTGCTCCGAAAAATTTCAGCTTTAGAACAAACAGCTACCGGTAGCAGCACATTTACAGAAACGGCGGCACGCTATCTGTTTAAGCTAACAGCCTACAAAGACGAATACGAAGTGGCCAGGCTACTTACGCTGACAAACGATACAGAGCGCGCTCTAGAAGACGTTTCTGGAGGTAAAAAACTAACGTACCGTCTGCGCATCCTCCTATGCTTCGCTCGCTTGGCCGCAAACAGAAAATTGGTTTCGCGCCGGGTAGCCATTGGACACTAAAGCTTCTGGCCAAAATGAAATGGGTGCGCGGAACACCTTTTGATGTTTTCGGTTACGCTAGGGTGCGACGAGTTGAGCGCTCACTGATTCACCACTATCGAGATTTGGTGCTCGGGTTAGCTAAATCTTTGACACCAGAAAATTTTGACCGGGCAGTAAGAATCGCATCTTTTCCAGACATTATTCGCGGCTATGAAGACATTAAGCTCAGCAACGTTAAAGCATACTGCGACGCTTTAGAATCAGAAAAGATTGATGCGTTACTGGTGAAACAGATGCTTTAAGAAGTCTTTTTTTATCCTCGTTAATGTTAAATGTTATGCAGTCAAAGCTTTAATAAGCGAGTCGACCTCTTCTGCTGAGGTGTCAAAAGAACACATCAAACGGTATTCGTTCAAGCCGTTGGGTATGGCCTGCCATTGGTAGAACATGAACTTTTCTTGAGCCTTTGAAGCAGTTTTGCTGTCAAGGGCTACAAATACTGAGTTGGATTCGGTGGGCCTGGTGACAGTTATTCCGGTGCCTTCTAAACCATCACGAAGCCTTTTGGCCATACTATTTGCATGGGTTGCTAAATTTAACCAAAGACCATCACTAAAAAGTGCGGTCAGCTGTGCTGATAGAAAACGCATTTTAGAGGCTAGGTGCAGGTTCATTTTTCTAATGAATTCTATTGGTTCGGGGTGATCAACGGAGACAGCATTCCTCATGCCCGAAGCACCTATTGGTGGAGCGTTAAAAAGGATTATGGCTTCGGCTCCCATGGCGCCATTTTTGGTGCCGCCCAAACTTAAAACATCTACGCCAGCATCGACTGTAAAATCTCGAAGCGGTAATCCAAGGTGAGCCGCGGCGTTGCTTAAGCGGGATCCGTCCATGTGCAAAATCATGCCCATGCTGTGAGCAAAATCAGCAATTTCTTTGACTTCCTGAGGCGTATAACAGGTGCCTAGTTCAGTGGTTTGAGAAATAGATACTGCAAGCGCTTGGGGTTTGTGCACATCACCGAAACTGTGAGCTTTAGTAGCAATAAGCTCAGGCGTTAACTTACCGTCAACCCCATCAACAACTAGTAGTTTTAAACCACCCACACGTTCTGGAGCTCCAGCCTCATCAACATTTATGTGAGCTGTGTCGGCACAAATCACTGAACCCCAACGCGGAAGAGCCGACTGCAGTGAGATTACGTTTGCAGCGGTTCCATTAAAAACAGGAAACGCTCGCGCTTGTTCTCCGAAGTGTTGCTTCATAACGTTATCGAGCTCTGCGGTGTAAAAGTCGCTTCCGTAAGCGGCCGCATGACCTGAGTTGGCGCTGGCAATTGCCTCGATTATGTCTGGGTGAACTCCGGCATAGTTATCAGACGCAAAATGCTTATTTATTTCATTCACCACTACAGCTTAAAGCATGTGTGTCAGGGGCCTGTGTCATGCTTGTTGCAGGTTGTAAAAGTCTTAACCAGAGGCGGTAACTGTGCAGGTAACGATATTGGTCTTATTAGTGGTAAATCTTTTGTTGATGGCCGTTGTAACGCTCTTTGTAATACGTTCATTAAAACAAAAAAATGATTTTGGTGCACAAGGTGAGATGCAGAGCATGCGCGTCGATCTGCGCGAACTATTTGCTGGACAGCGCACTGAGCTGACGCAATACTTAAGCGTGATGCAGACGCAGTTAGATGGACGGATCCGTGCCAGTAGCGAAGCGCAGGCGCAAGAACTCGCACGTGAGAGAGAAGCAAGAGCCGCCGCAAACCGCGAATTGCGAGAACTGCTTGATCGGTCTTTAAATGAGCAGCTTGCAACAACTCTTAAAGTGTCTCTTGAAGATAACTCAAGCAGAATACAAAAACTGACCGAATCAAATGCAACTAAACAAGAAGAAATGCGCAAGAGCATGCAGGAGGCTCTTGAACGGTTGCGGGATGGAAACGAAAAGAAACTCGAGCAGATGCGCATAACCGTCGACGAAAAACTCCAGGGCACTCTAGAAAAACGATTGGGAGAGTCGTTCTCTCTTGTGAGCGAAAGACTTGAGCAGGTGCAAAAAGGTCTCGGAGAAATGCAAACCCTTGCCTCTGATGTTGGTGGTTTGAAACGTGTTTTAACTAATGTCAAAAATAGAGGCGGTTGGGGAGAGGTGCAACTTGCTAGACAGTTAGAAGACATGCTCACAGCTGAGCAGTACGCTGTAAACGTAGCCATCAAACCCAACACCCAAGACCGTGTGGAGTTTGCAATAATACTGCCCGGCAGCGATGCAAACGACAGACCCGTCTATTTACCAATCGACTCTAAATTTCCGCAAGAAGACTATGAGCGGTTACTCGATGCGCAAGACGCAGGAGAAAAAGAAGACGTAGACCGTGCGATCAAAAATATCGAACGTGTAATCACAGAACAGGCAAAACTTATTTCAAGCAAATACGTTGAACCTCCTTACAGTACAGATTTTGCGATCATGTATCTGCCAACAGAGGGGCTTTTTGCTGAAGTTGTGCGCCGACCTGGTCTCACCAGCCGTTTGCAAAATGAACAGCGCGTGCTCGTAACCGGGCCGACCACCCTGATGTCACTTCTAAACAGTTTGCAAATGGGATTTCGCACACTGGCGATCGAAAAACGAAGCTCTGAGGTGTGGCAGGTTTTGAGCGCTGCTAAGACCGAGTTTGAAAAGTATGGGGTTGTCTGGGAGAGGCTAGAGCGACAGCTAAAATCAGCCCAAAACACAGTTAAAGCAGCGGGCACTAGAACGAGGGCACTGCAACGCAAACTAAAAGACGTAGAAACCCTTAGTGTTGGTAACACAACAGAAGTGTTAGGCGACTACATTGACACTGTGGGCGAGACTGACACTGTGGGCGAAATTGATACTGTGGGCGAGGAATCTGCTTTAGAGAACGACGACGACTTGGAAGAATTAAGCACCGAAGAGGTAAGCGCAGAATAGTTAAGCGCCGAAGAACTGGACGGCACAACAAAACTAGACGCAGAATAGTTATCAGACGAGTTAGATGGTTAAACACAGTGCCGGTTAAACACAGGGAGATTCTTAAACACAGTGCCGGTTAAACACAGTGAGGGTTAAATGCTATGAGCGATTTTAGAACAGCAGAATTAAAAGTTATGCGACACGCAACAGTGCTCGTTACGGGTG
>DATJCC010000102.1:0-18663 GCA_035514995.1 Microbacteriaceae bacterium | reverse complement strand
GTAGCGCGGGGCTACTTTCCTTTGGTCACGCACTGTATTTTGGTGCCGGTGCATACGGTCTAGGTATTGTTTTAAAGAACACGGGATTAACTTTTTGGCCGGCCGCATTCGTTGTATTAATCGGAGTTCTGCTTTTGGCTGTCGCCACAGGAGCAGTGAGCCTTCGCGTCACTGGTATCCCTTTTGCGATGGTGACTCTGGCTTTCGCGCAGGCAGGCGCCGTCTGGGTTAAACGCAACTCGAGCATAACCGGTGGTGAAGAAGGTTTGCCGTTAGCAATTGATCATGTTCCTGAGCTGTTCATAGGCGTAGTCAACATGAAATATCTCTATTGGCTGGCTCTCGCTCTGCTCGTGATCGTCTATTTGGTAGTGCTGTGGATTGACAAGTCACGCACAGGTCACATAGCTGCTGCGACTCGCGAAAATGAACTCCGCGTGCGAGTGTTAGGCCTCTCACCATACGCAGCAAAACTCGTAATTTTCGTAGTGGCAGGGTCACTCGCAGCCATGGGCGGAATCGTCTTTATGCTTTTGCAGAGCGGCACAGTGCCAAGATCTGTCTCAGCAGACCTCACAATAACAATTCTGGTAATGGTGGTTCTAGGTGGATTGGGCTCTCGCTGGGGAGCCATTCTCGGCGGAGTCGTTTACACGCTTTTAAACCAACGTTTAACACTGCTGGCGAAGTCAGAATTTATTGATCAACTCCCCGGAATACTGAGGATTCCGCTATCAGAGCCAATGTTCATTCTTGGCGCAATGTTCATTCTTGTCGTAATGTTCTTTCCAGGTGGGCTTGCTGGGGCGGCCGGAAGCTTTCTCCAAAAGCGTAGAGGTCGATCTGCTTCTACACTTAAAAAGAAGACTATATTAAACGAAAAATCAAACGGTTAGAGCTTCGATGCAAGATTTGATAGATCACTCCGCCTCGCTAGATAACGAACACACGCTCGGTTTCTGGCTGCGAGATAGAGCCCGAATAGACGGATCGAAAATAGCTGTTGATGACCGCGGGGTTACAACTGACTACTTGACTCTTTCAAAACGGGTTGACGCACTGGCAGAAAAATTTCGATCGGCTGGTTTTGTTAAAGGTGAGCGGATCGTAACAATAACCGGTAACAGTGTTGATCACATAGTCACTTTCTTTGCTTGTGCGCAGGTCGGTTTAGTTCTTTGTCCACTGTCCTGGCGGCTCACAACACAAGAAGTGAGCGACCTGATCGAAAGGACCAGACCTTCGCTTGTGGTTTTTGAAGATGAATATTCAACTCTCGCACTTGAAGCGTTGCGAAACAGTTCTTCAACCGCGCAAGCAACACAAATTGGGCCTGAAGGCATTGAGTCAGATCTGCCTTTGCAATCAAAGTCAGGAATCTCAAATACTAATGTCCAAGTAGGAGTTAAAGACAGTGATTCACTGTTGTTAATTTTCACCTCAGGTAGCGAGGCCAAACCAAAAGGTGTGCTTTTGAGCCACTCTAACTGTTTTTGGAACAACCTATCGTTAGCCGCAGCTAGCGGGCTCTCTCCCGAGGACACTGCTCTTTGTGCTCTGCCACAATTTCATGTTGGGGGTTGGAACATCTACCCTTTATTGGCTTTGTGGGTGGGGGCGACGCTTGTTTTAGAACGTACCTTTCAACCAAAACGAATAATCGAACTTATTTCAAAACATAAAGTAAGTGTGATGATGGGCGTTCCAACCCAGTACCAGTTACTCAGCCAAGACGATAACTTTAAAGAAGCAGATTTTTCAACTTTGCGTATGGCACAGGTTGGCGGTGCATCAATTCCGGCTGAACTTTTGCAGGTGTGGCAAGAAAAAGGTGTAAATCTTTCGCCAGGATACGGTTTGACAGAAGCATCTCCAAACGTTTTATACACACCACAGGGCTCCAAAGGTCTGCAACCTTATCCACACGTTAGGGTGCGACTAAGACCACTAAACGAAGAAACCGTTTCTCTAGAGAACAGTAAAGCAACCTTTGTTTCGTATGGAGAGTTACAGGTCTCTGGTCCAGGTGTTTTCTCTGGATACTTTGAAGATGAAATCGCAACTGAGAACTCTTTTACGGATGATGGCTGGTTGAAGACTGGAGACATAGCCGAACTAGATACTCACGGCAGTATGTATATAGTAGGGCGAATAAAAGAGATCTATATTTCAGGAGGAGAAAACGTCGCTCCTGCTGAAATTGAACACGCTTTAAACACCCACCCTGCTATTTCTGAAACTGTAGTTGTAGGTATGCCTGACCGGTTATGGGGTGAGGTGGGATGCGCTTTTGTCGAGATTGATAACCGCCGTAAGAAACAGTTCTTCGCTGAGATGAACAAAACAGACATCGAAAAAGAGCTACTCACATACACGAAATCAAGGCTTGCTCCTTTTAAAGTTCCGAAAAAAATTATTGTGCTTAATGTTATTCCACGAATCGGAATAGAAAAGGTAGACCGCGTGCAGCTGAAAGCAATTGCGATGAAATTTTGGAATAGCGCTTTGAATAGGGGAGGTGAGACCACATGAGTAGTCGTTTGAAGTCAGTCAAGGGGTCTGCACTAACCAGCAGGGGCATAGCCACACGGGCTAAAATCCTAGAGTCCTCTGAACACGTTTTCGCCAAGTATGGCTACCATGAAGCTTCAATCGTAAAAATAACCGAACACGCAGGGATAGGTCTTGGCACCTTTTATCTCTATTTCGACAGCAAAAAGACCATTTTTGAAGCTCTTGTCGACGACCTCAACCGACGTGTGCGCCACTCTATGAGCGAAGCAATGGAGGGTGCAAAAACCCGGCTTGAAGCTGAACGTGCCGGATTCGAAGGGTTCTTTAAATTTACGTCTAAGCATCCTGCGCTTTATCGGGTTGTGCGTGAAGCAGAATTTGTTTCGCCCGAAGCGATGCAGATGCACTACACAAAAATTGTTAAGGGTTATCAAGAAGGACTGACTCGCGCCTCTGAACAAGGCGAAATTGATGAGACTCTCGACCCAGAAACAGCGGCATGGGCGCTAATGGGCATTGGCGAACTGATCGGTATGAGATTTATCCTCTGGGAAGGTTCTTTAACCGGTGGGCAAGCAACTGAAATTACGAATGAGCGTTTTGACCACATGATGAAATTCATTAATAATGCCTTAGCACCCAGAACAACAGCAGATAAAGAAGGACCTCATGACTGAAACTTACTTATCGGGTAAAAAAGCTATGGTTACAGGAGCCGCAAGCGGTATAGGCCTCGCCTGCGCAGCGGAGCTCGTTGCCCGGGGAGCAACCGTAACTCTGATCGATATTGATGAAGAAGCTGTCACCAAAGGCGCTGCAGAAATAGGTGCAGAAGCGCTCTTTTTAGACCTATCTGACACAGCTGAGTTAGAAGAACTTAGACTAGATATTGATATTTTGATTAACAATGCTGGAATCCAGCGTGTGATGCCCATCCACGAGTTCGAGCCTAATGCCTGGCGATTAATTATGAGGCTGATGCTCGAAGCGCCGTTTTTATTGACCCGCGCTGCTCTTCCTAAAATGTATGAACGAGGGTGGGGAAGAATCATAAACATTTCGAGTGTGCATGGGCTACGCGCCAGCGCTTTTAAGTCAGCATATGTTTCTGCCAAGCACGGTTTAGAGGGACTCTCAAAAGTAACAGCACTTGAGGGTGGACCCCACGGAGTAACAAGCAACTGTATTAACCCCGGCTACGTTCGGACTCCGCTGGTGACAAAACAAATTGCAGACCAAGCAAAGATTCATGGAATCGCAGAAGACGAAGTTGTTGAAAAGATAATGCTTAAAGAGAGCGCAGTGAAGAGACTAGTTGAGCCAAACGAAGTTGCATCACTTGTCACATGGCTGTGCCGCGAAGAGGCTGGAGTCGTTACAGGCGCATCGTACACAATGGATGGTGGTTGGAGCGCAAAATGATTAACACAGAAACTTTAAAATACAGCACAGTTGATGTTCCAGTTGCAGGTGGCGATCTGCGTGTAGGCATTTGGGAGCCGACAGATGCTCCTTCTAAGACAGATATTTTATTGATACACGGAGTTACAGCGTCACACCGAGCTTTCTACCTACTCGCATCGCAGCTTTCCGGTGCACGCATCATAGCCCCCGACTTGAGAGGCAGGGGGCGTAGTGCAAACGTGGCTGGTGCCTCGAGTATGGCGACACACGCAGACGACATGAAAAGTGTGCTTGACGCACTGAGCTCTGAAAGAGCAACTGTAGTGGGTCACTCCATGGGAGGTTTCGTTGGACT
Source organism: Microbacteriaceae bacterium (assembly GCA_035514995.1). GTDB lineage: Bacteria > Actinomycetota > Actinomycetes > Actinomycetales > Microbacteriaceae > Leucobacter_A. Next base: position 14,390 of record DATJCC010000102.1, on the reverse strand, counting down.
TGTGTTAGCCCACCGCAGTCCGCAGAAAGTCAGCAACCTTGTGCTCGTTGACGGGGGTCTCCCACTAGAAGTCAAGGAAGGTTTAACACCTGACCAGATAATTGAGAGCATCTTGGGACCGACTGCACAACGCTTAGCAATGACTTTTAAAACACCTGAAGAGTATTTTGAGTTTTGGAAACAGCACCCGGGACTGGGACCCTATTGGAGTGACTTTCTTGAAGAATACTGCCGATATGATTTGGAAGGTGAACCAGGAAACTATAGGCCTGCCACAAAATATAGTGTTGCCCGAGACGACACAGTAGATTTGAACTCCGGTGATGCTTTTGCCAAGGCACTCACCGAACGGCAGGTGCGCACGCACCTTGTCACATGCCCGCGTGGAATATTAGACCAACCACCCGGACTTTTTAGCGATAAACGTGTTGAACAGCTCATGGAATGGTTTCCGGGAGTGACGCATGAAAAAGTGCTTGATGTGAATCATTACACGATAGTGATGACAGAAAAAGGTGCCGCCGCAACGGCAAAGATCATAAAAAACTCAATACAAAATTAAGACGGTTTGTTTCAGGAGGCCTCGTTCCCGGGGTCCTCTCCTTTTAGATCTTCAGCCTCAGTATTTTCTTCTGCGCCCGCATCTTCTGGCGCCGTTTTTTCTGATTCAGTGTTTTCTGAAACAGTGTTTTCTACCTGGGCGTTTTGTGGATCGGGGTCTTCTGAATCGTGACCAGCTTGTTCGTCGGTTTTGGGTTCGAAGTCTTCTGGGCTAACACTGTCAAGAAATTCTTTGAACCCTTGAAAATCCTTAAAATCGGGATCAATCTCAGGAACGTCACTGTGTGCAACCTCTGACTCAAGGTCATCGCCTGCATCACTTTCAGATTCGATATCGAAGAGCTCGCTGATTGAGGAGGAGTCAAACAGCTCTTCGTTAATTAAGATTGGAGCGTTTGAGCGCACAGCCAAAGCAATAGCGTCAGATGGTCTAGCGTCGATTATGTGCTCACGTTTATCTGATTGTAAGTAGATAACAGCTAAAAAGGTTCCACCATCGAGGTTGGTTATTTCAACATTCTTGACCTGGGTATCTAGCGATTCCAACATGTAGTGCATCAGATCGTGAGTGAGTGGTCGAGGAGTGTTCATTTGACCAGCTCCGATCAGAATCGAAGATGCCTCGCCCGCTCCCACCCAGATTGGCATCAGCGGTCCGTCTTCAGACATCGAGTCTGCTTTGCCAAGCAAAACTACATGCTGGTTTGAGGTGTCAAGTGCGACACCGACAACCTTCACCTCAATCACAAAAACCTCCATAAATCTCTTCTTATCTATCGTAGTGGGCGGGTCTGTGTTGCCACTCTAACAAAAAAGAGATTATTGTCGTTTTTCACAGTTTTTTACAGATCAAAGCAAAACTTGAGTTAATGAGCGATAATTGAATTACGCGAAATGCACAAAAGCAGTGCATCTTTTTAGGAGGACTCATATGGCCAACACAGAACTCGGTGCTTATACAGCTCCCGTAGATGACTACAATTTTTTGTTGAAAGATGTTTTTGGTGAAGATTTGGTTGCTTCAGCAACAAACGGAGCAATGACCGCCGCTGACGCTGCAGACGTACTAGAAGCTGCGGGGGAGTTTGCCAGTGAAGTTTTTGCTCCACTTGATCGGGTGGGCGACTTAGAGGGCGCAACGCTTATAGATGGTCAGGTAAAGACCCCAGCAGGTTTCCCAGAGGCATATCAGCAGTTTGTTGAGGCTGGTTGGATCAGCGCGGTTGCTACAGAGGAATCGGGTGGTGACGGACTACCTTCGTCTATTAGAAACGCCCTGAGTGAATTTTGGTGTGCATCAAACACAGCCTTTTCGTTAGCACCCGGTTTGAGTGCTGGTGCTATCAACGCCATCGAAGCATATGGTTCAGACGAGTTAAAAGCTACTTTTTTGCCGAATCTAATCTCAGGTGTCTGGACGGGTACGATGAACCTGACTGAACCGCAAGCCGGCAGCGACCTTGCGGCAATCCGCACGATGGCACACGACAACGGTGACGGAAGCTGGGCGATTTCAGGGCAAAAAATATTCATCACTTGGGGCGATCACGATGTTGCAGAAAACATTGTGCACCTAGTGCTTTCACGCACAGAGGGTGCTCCAGAAGGCCACAGGGGTTTGTCGCTGTTTGTTGTTCCAAAATTTGTTTTGAATGATGACGGCACACCTGGAAAACGCAACGCAGTTGAAACAGTTGGTGTCGAACACAAACTGGGCATCCATGCAAGCCCAACCTGTCAGCTACAGTACGAAGGCGCAACTGGTTATCTAGTAGGTGAGGTTAATCAGGGTCTTGAAGCGATGTTTGTGATGATGAACGACAGCCGTATTGGGATTGGTGTGCAAGGGCTCGGAATAGCAGATAGAGCCTACCAAAAAGCAAAAGCTTATGCAGCTTTTAGAGTTCAGGGCGCAGTCATGGGCAGAGACGAAAACGCTACAATATCTGAATTTCCAGATGTGCGACGCATGCTCTTATCTATGTCTAGCTCAATAAGTGCGATGCGTGCTTTTAGTGTGTTTGTGGGTAATTTGCGTGATCACGCTCAAGAAGGCAACAACCATGCACTTATGGAGTTCTGCGTGCCGATACTTAAATCGTGGTTTACAGATGAGGCAGTTCGAATATCATCAGAAGCTGTGCAGGTGCACGGCGGCATGGGATATGTTGAAGAAACCGGGGTTGCTCAACACTATCGAGATGCGCGAATCACACCAATCTATGAAGGCACTAACGGGATTCAAGCTAACGATCTAGTTGGTCGTAAACTGTTGCGCGATAACGGTAAAACAGCGGGCGAGTTTATGACTCTCGTGCAAGAACAGTTGCAGGTTCTTGCTGGGTATGAGCATCCGGTTGCTAAAAGAACCGTGGAGCGAATGACTCGTGCTCTAGAAGCATCTGCAAAAGCGCAAGAAGCCCTTGTCACATTCGCAGTGAATAAAGATCTTCGTGGTGCATTTGCTGTTGCAGTGCCGATACAAGAAATGCTGAGCATGATCGCCGGAGGATTTATGCACGCAAAGATCATTTCTGCAGCTTTAGAACACCAAACGGCAGAAAGCGAAATGAGACTTCTCGAAGCTGACTTCTACGGAGCTCACCATCTCAGTCGAGTGCACTCCCTGATGGAGGTTGTGCAGGCTGGTGAAATAGTTTAATTCCAATATTTTTAACTAATTTTAGGAGTGCGCAGGCGCCGGGTTACCTCATGGGCATGTTCAAGTAACAACCTGCCCAAATGGGGCCGGCGCTCGCGTGTAAACCTAGTGTCTACGCCGGTCAAGCTGAGGGCCCACTCTGCAGACCCTGAGGGGGAGAATATTGCGGCGGCCATACCCCAACTCCCCTCGACAACAAGGCCGGGGTTCACCGAATACCCGAGCTCTCTAGTCTCCGCTATACGTTCTCTGATTTCAGCTGCTGAGTGCTTGACGCCGTGGGAGTCTATAAAATTCTCGCGTTGCAGATATTCGTCTATATATGCATCGTTTTCAAATGCGAGCATCGCGATGCCAGCTGAAGCAACGCCCAGTGGAAAGCGAACACCTTCGTAGAGCACAAACGAACGAATTGGAAATGATCCATCGACGCGAGTCAGGCACACAGACTCGTTACCGCGTCTGGCTGAAAGAAAAGCGCTCTCGCCAGTCTCGCGAGCTAATGAAGCGACCTGCCCAGCAGCGACCTCAGTGATGTCGTACCTTTCTGCTGCAATCGCTCCAAGTACATAGAGCTCCGGGCCCAACAACCAATTTCCCGTTAACGTGTTGCGGTCTACAAAACCCTCGTGAGCGAGTATCGCAAGAATCCTGTGGGTTGTAGGCCTTGTGAGATTAGCGTGCCTAGAAAGATCACTTGTGGTGAGGCCCAAAGGCATTGCCGTGCTTAGAATTCTCAACAAGTCGGTTGCACGTGAAATTGACTGCCCACCTGCTGGGGAAGAAGTTTTTGTAGCCATAGTTCATATTATGGACATGTTGTTGCAAAAAGACCACATTGTTGCTTAATCTTGACCATAATTGTCAATTAAATGTAGTCTTAACGCTAAATACTAACGTTCACTATGTGGTCAAAGGAGTCTGTGTGGTAACAAAATTGGTTACTGATGTAACAGCTAAAATCGCAGAAACTGTCAGAGATGGAATGACTATAGCCGTGGGTGGCTTTGGGCTAAGCGGGAATCCATCAACTTTGATTGAGGCTTTACGCGACTCAGGTGCGAGCGATCTGACGATCGTCTCAAACAATATGGGCGTTGATGGTAAGGGTCTTGGCCTGCTGATAGAAAACAAACAGGTGAGCAAAGTAATCGCTTCATACGTCGGAGAAAACAAACTCTTTGCAGAACAGTATTTAAGCGGTGAGCTTGAGGTTGAGTTTTCGCCACAGGGCACTCTAGCAGAAAGGCTCCGCGCAGGCGGGGCGGGTATTCCAGCGTTCTACACACCAACAGGTGTTGGCACTCCCATTGCAGAAGGCAAGGAAGAAGCAAATTTTGACGGCAAGCGCGCCATCCTCGAACGAGGCATCAGAGCAGATATTGCGCTAGTCAAAGCCTTCGAAGCAGACGTTGAAGGTAATCTTCGTTACAGGCTAACCTCACGAAACTTCAACCCTTTAGTTGCAACGGCCGCAGACATAACATTCGCTGAAGCTGAATTTGTTCGAGACGAATATCTCGATCCAAACGAAATAATGACACCTGGTATTTTCGTGCAACATTTGATCGTTTCGACGATCCGCGAAAAAGAGATTGAGCAGCGCACTGTGCGCACCAGAGAGCAAGGAGTCGCATAATGTGGAGCAGAGATGAAATGGCTTCGAAAGCCGCAGAGGAACTGGTTGACGGGCAGTATGTAAATCTTGGTATTGGCATGCCAACTCTGGTTGCTAATCATCTACCAGATGGTGTAAACGTTACGTTGCAAAGTGAAAACGGAATTCTTGGGATGGGCCCTTTCCCGTATGAGGGCGAAGAAGATGCTGACCTGATCAACGCCGGAAAACAAACCGTTACGCTATTGCCTGGATCGTCAATATTTGATTCAGCGATGTCTTTTGGAATGATTCGCGGCGGCCACGTACAGACAGCCATTTTAGGTGCCATGCAAATCTCGCACATGGGCGATCTCGCTAACTGGATGATCCCTGGAAAAATGGTTAAGGGTATGGGTGGCGCCATGGACCTTGTAGCAGGAACCCCACACGTAATAGTCTTGACCGAACATGTGGCAAAAGATGGAACCCCTAAAATCGTCACAGAATGCACTCTGCCATTAACCGGTGTGCGAGTGGTTGACAGAATAATTTCTGACAGAGCTGTATTTGACATAGATGACGAAGGCTTACTGCTCAAAGAGTTAGCTCCAGGGCAGACAATAGAAGAGTTACGGGAACTGACTGGAGCGCCATTTCGAGTCGCAGAAGGAGTAATTTAAATGCATAAACCAGAAGATGTTGTGATTGTAGGTGCTACAAGAACGCCACAGGGAAGACTGAAAGGCCAATTTGCCTCTCTGACAGCAGTTGATCTTGGCGCCGCAGCGATCGCTGCCGCATTAGAGCGCTCGGGTGTGCCGGCAGATCGCGTAGATACGGTGCTTATGGGGCAGGTTTTGCAAGCAGGAGCGGGTCAAAATCCCGCCAGGCAGTCTGCTCTTAAAGCGGGGATTCCATGGAACGTGCCCGCTATGACGTTAAACAAAGTGTGTCTGTCTGGTCTAGCAGCAGTTGTTGATGCTGCGCGCCTCATACGACTTGGCGAGGCAGAAGTTGTTGTTGCTGGCGGCCAAGAGTCTATGACAAACTCACCCCACGTTTTGATGGGATCACGCAATGGCTGGCAGTACGGTTCCTTTGAGGTGCTCGACACAATGGATCATGATGGGCTAACCGATGCAACAGACAAAATTAGCATGGGTGTGCTCACCGAAACGTGTAACAGTTCGCTAAATATTGATCGCCCATCCCAAGATCACGTCTCCGCCCTTTCACATCAGCGCGCTTCAAAAGCACAAGAGTCAGGCACCTTTGATGCTGAAGTCGTTCCAGTAGAAGTGCCACAGCGCCGCGGCGATTCAATCACCGTCACCACCGATGAGGGTGTCAGACCAGACACAACAGCCGAGTCCCTGGCAAAACTTCGCCCAGCATTTTCAAAAGAGGGAACAATTACTGCGGGCAGTTCGTCACAAATTTCAGATGGAGCTGCTGCGCTGGTAATAACTTCAAGGGCCGTTGCAGAGGGTGAAGGCTGGCCAATCTTAGCAATAATTCGCGAATCAGGTCATGTTGCAGGCCCAGATAATTCTTTACAATCGCAACCGGCAAACGCCATCAACGATGCGCTGAAGAAAGCGGACCTGCAGGTCAGTGACCTCGATTTCGTTGAGATCAATGAGGCTTTTGCTGCTGTTGTGGTCCAATCTGCTAAAGAACTTGGGCTGTCACTTGATCAGGTGAATATTAACGGCGGCGGCATCTCAATGGGTCACCCCATCGGAGCTTCTGGCGCAAGAATTGCTGTTCATGCAGCCCATGAACTAGTGAGGCGTGGAAAGGGTCGCGCTGCTGTAGCACTATGCGGTGGCGGTGGCCAAGGAGAAGCTCTAATTATCGAAGCTAATTAGTCTTTTTGAGTGAAGCCTAAAGCGACCGAATTCATACAGTATCGGTTACCGGTCGGGGTGCCGTAACCGTCAGGAAAAACGTGACCGAGGTGGGATCCGCAATTCGCGCATCTCACCTCAGTTCTTTTGACACCTAAGGAATTATCTTCTAAATATTCAACAGCCTCGGGTCGCACGCTCTCATAAAAACTCGGCCAGCCACAGGCAGCATCAAATTTGGTGCCGCTTTTAAAAAGTTCTGCTTCGCAGGCTCGGCACGTATAAATGCCTTCGCGATCCTCATTTAATAATGATCCGCTCCACGGTCTTTCGGTACCTGCCTCGCGTAGCACATGGTATTCTTCTGGTGATAAGCGGCTGCGCCACCAGGCATCATCTTTACCTGCCGGATACTGCTCTTTATTGGTCACTTTCGCCACTCTCCCTGAACATTTAATGCGACATTTGTGTCGTCATCTCAATAGCGTTGATTGGGTTTGACCTCAAGTATAAACTTGCAACATTAATACGCGTTCAGCTGCACAAATTTCACTGATCATTCGATGCGAAGCCTAGCTGCGAAGCCACTTGTTACGTGCCAAGATAATCATTTAAATAATATAGAAGCTCGCGGTATCAGGCCTTTCGGGGTCTGTTGTTTCGGGGGATACTTCTGGGCGCCCTTTTCTGGGTCTTGGTTTGGCTGGGATACCCACCAGGGTGGTCCAAGGATCTGCTGAAGCAACTACAACCGCATTCGCTCCCACAGCACTGTCATCACCAATTTTTATATTGCCGAGTACTTTAGCTCCAGCCCCGATAACGACACGATTCCCAATGGTCGGATGTCGTTTTCCACGTTCATGTCCTGTACCGCCCAACGTTACTTGATGGTATAGGTGCACGTCATCTCCCACAACGGCAGTCTCGCCTATCACGACGCCCATTCCGTGATCGATAAAGAGCCTGCGTCCGATTACGGCTGCGGGGTGAATCTCGATGCCAGTTAAAAATCGTGTCATTTGTGAGAGTAGGCGAGGCAGGGTGCGCAGTCCTTTGCGCCATAAAAAATGCGCGACCCTGTGCCACCAAACTGCATGTAGACCAGAGTAGAGAAGCCAAACCTCAAAAGAACCACGAGCGGCTGGGTCGTGTTTTTTTGCGGAGGATATGTCTTCTCTGATTCGTTTAAACAACTATTTTGCCTCGTGCAGGTCTTCAAAAAGCACCGTTGAAAAATACCTTTCGCCAAAGTCGGGCACAACGGTAACTATTGTTTTTCCGGCATTTTCAGGTAGTTTCGCTTGGGTGAGTGCGGCATGCACTGCAGCGCCGCCCGATATTCCAGCGAGAATTCCCTCTTGAGTTGCAAGATCTCTTGCGACGCGGATCGAATCTGCTAGCCCCACTGGCATGATTTCGTCGATGAGTGAACGATCGAGCACGTCAGGCACAAAGTTAGCGCCGAGCCCTTGGATCTTGTGCGGCCCCGCTTTGCCCTCACTCAGCAGAGGGGAATCACTTGGCTCAACAGCGATAGCCTTAATATCTGGATTTTGTTCTTTTAAAAACTTTGTGCCACCCGTAAAAGTACCACCAGTGCCAATGCCAGCTACGAAAATGTCAATGGTGCCGTCAGTGTCTCGCCAAATTTCTGGACCAGTGGTCTGGTAATGAATTTGCGGGTTAGCAGGGTTTGCAAATTGGCTGGCCAAAACAGCTCCGGGTGTTTCAGCAACAATATCTGCTGCTTTCTGCACGGCTCCACGCATTCCTTCTGCACCGGGTGTGAGCACTATCTCGGCTCCATAAGCGCGAAGCATATTGCGCCTTTCGACACTCATGGTTTCTGGCATTGTAAGCACCACGCGATATCCGCGAGCGGCTCCAACAAAGGCCAGTGCAATGCCGGTGTTTCCGCTTGTCCCTTCGACTATTGTGCCACCCGGTTTCAAAGCACCAGATTTTTCTGCAGCATCAACGATCGCCACCCCGATTCGATCTTTTACGCTACTTGCCGGGTTGTAGAATTCAAGTTTGGCGAGCACTGTCGCCTGCGCATTTTCGGTGACGCGGTTTAACTTTACGAGCGGCGTATTGCCAAATGCCTCTGTGATGTTGTTTAGGATCCCTGCCATGAGTAACCTTTCTATAGTTATGTTGCAAATAGCTAATTACATAATTTTTGTAAATTTTTATAAATTTAAAAATTTAAAAGCACCACAATAAATCATAGCTAAATGTTATGAGTAACCAAATCAGTGCTTATGAAACAGGTAACATTCTGTAACATTTAATGATGTTGGGCCAGAAGAGGGAGCAAATATTTCAACCAGTAACAGCGCGACTATTAAGACTGTGGTCTCATCCGTTGCAAAAAGACTCGGTGAATCGGGTATAAACGAATCTGAGCTTGAAGCGGAGCTTATTATTTCTCACGTACTTGGAGAGACGATAGGTAGGGTTCGAGCGATGGCAATTGTTGACGAAGATTTGGATCAAGAACAATTGCAGAAGGTAGATGAAATTGCCGATGCCAGATGTGAAAGAATCCCACTACAGCATTTAACAGGTAAAGCACCCTTTCGAACAATAGAGCTGGACGTGGGGCCGGGCGTTTTCATTCCCCGGCCAGAAACCGAAGTTGTCACACAATTCGCAATAGATGAGTTGCTCGCTGACGCTTCAGAAAGCCCTATCGCGGTAGATTTCTGTACGGGAAGCGGGGCAATATCATTAGCTATTGTTAACGAAGTCCCACACGCTCGGGTCTGGGCTTTGGAATTAGAAACCAACGCGCACGCCTGGGCATCTCGTAACGTTGAACGGCTGGGGCTTGGGAGAGTGTCTCTTTTGCAGGCTGACGCAACTAAACCTACTTCAGCATTGAATGCAATCGTGGGACTTGCAACCGTAGTCATTTCAAATCCACCATATATCCCTTCGGATGCCATCCCAATTGACCCTGAGGTGCGCGACCATGACCCAGGCGCGGCTCTGTTTAGCGGTGTTGACGGCCTAGACACTATTAGAGGTATAAGTGAAACCGCAAAACCATTACTCAAACCAGGCGGGTTGCTGGTGCTCGAACATGCGGAGCACCAAGGCGCTAGCGTGAGAAACATTTTATTGGGTGCAGGGTGGAACTCAGTGTCAACGCATCAAGACTTCACACGTCGCGACCGGGTTACTGTTGCAAGAACATGAGAGAATAAACGGGTTATGGTAGAAATTTTTGATATTACAGACTCAGCGGCCCTGCTGAGCGGGTCACGCAAAGCTAGACTGGCCATCAGTCAAGGTTCTCTAATAGTTTTGCCAACAGACACTGTTTACGGGGTAGCAGCCGACGCTTTCAAAGCAGATGCTGTCGCTGCTCTTCTTGAAGCCAAGGGGCGCGGGCGGCAGAGTCCCCCTCCAGTTTTGGTGGCTGATATCAACGCGATTGCTGCTTTAGCTGCTTATGTGCCTGAGAGCATCTACCGGCTTGCTGAGCAGTTCTGGCCAGGACCACTTACTATAGTGCTCGCAGCGCAACCATCGCTTGACTGGGATCTCGGTGACACCGGTGGAACCGTTGCTCTTCGCATCCCAGACCATGAAGTTACGCTCGAGATTTTACGGGAAACTGGACCGCTTGCCGTTTCAAGTGCAAATATAACAGGGGAGCCAGCTGCCAGGAACGCTGCAGAAGCTCAAGAGATGCTTGGTGAGGCTGTTGAGGTGATAATCGATGCGGGGGAGTCTGCAGGCGGTATCGCTTCGACGATCATAGACGCGACTAAAGTAACTGACGATGGTGGAGTTCTTCGAATACTGCGACAGGGACCGATTACCATCGAAGACCTTGCTGAGGTGTGCCCAGAATTAACGATAGCCTTAACTCCTAAGAAAGACGAGAAGCGTGACTGAACCAATTTTTGGATCGAAGGAAGACCGGGCAGAAGCTAGGCAACAAGCTATGCCCGTATCTCAACCAATTTTTATAAAGGCTTTAATCTGGTCAGCAGTAGCCACAGTAGTTATTGCCGGTGTCATGGCCGGAATTGGTTTTGCTGTTTCTGGCAGTAATGGGTTGAAGAGTGGTCTGATCGGAGGCGCCGCCGCAGGAATCTTCTTTCTCCTCACACTTGCAAGCATAGTTTTTGCAAACAGATTTTCTGGCAGTGAACACTATGTTGCAGCATTCTTCGGCATTGTTATGGGTTTTTGGATTATTAAATTTATTATTTTTATCGCAGGATCGCTAATGCTGAAAGCCCAACCCTGGGTGGATGTAAAAGTGCTATTTATCTCATTAATCATTGGGGTCCTGGTGTCACTTGTGCTTGATTCAGTTGTGATATTTAAGTCGCGAGTTCCGATTGTTACTCTGCCCGATGAGTAAAATTCTAGAAGTCGGTTTCGTTCACGGCTAAGAGTTTGCTAGTATCGTAGATGGTCTTGAATCGCATTCGTTCGCGTGTGCAAATATTCAAACCAAAATTCATTGCTCATCTCTGTGCAAACCTAGTTTGCGCACCGAACCAGGAGAATGGCGCTGTTCGCATACGCTATGCACCTCATGTCCCCGGTCATATTTGGCACTGAGGGAGGATTCCAGCCACCAGATATTGGCGAATTCTTCCCTGAAGTACTTCTATTCGAGGGAACACCCTTTGCCATGAACCGGATAATGATGATCCGGGTTTTGATGATGGTTGTATTGCTCCTTCTTTTCTGGTTAGGAACCAGAAATATGAAAGTAGTGCCAACTAGAGGCCAATCACTCGTAGAGATGGCACTCGATTTTGTGCGCGTAAACATCGCAGAAGATCTTCTAGGTAAAGTAGATGGCCGCAGATTCTTACCGATTCTCGCTTCTATCTTCTTTATGATTCTGGCGTTTAATATCACCGGCATAATTCCAGGCCTCAATATCGCGGCAACGTCGATAATTGGAGCGCCTCTTGTGCTTGCTGTGGTTTCTTATATCACCTTCATATATGCGGGTATAAAAAAGAGCCCGAAGGGGTTCTTTAAGAACTCACTCTTCCCAGCCGGTGTGCCTTTGCCTCTCTATCTGATTGTTACACCAATCGAGTTCTTCTCAACATTTATATTGAGACCTGCAACTCTAACGCTACGTTTGCTTATGAACATGGTTGTGGGGCACCTGCTCCTCGTGCTGTTCTTCTCAGCAACTCAATTCTTCTTATTCCAGTCTGAAGGGCTAATCAAACTCTTTGGGGCGGGAACCTTTGTGGTTGGCTTTGCCTTCACCCTCTTCGAAATTTTGGTTGCATTTCTGCAGGCTTACATTTTCACAATACTAACTGGCGTCTACATCCAGCTCGCGCTGGCTGAAGAACACTAATCAAGTTACGTCAACCGGCGTAACTCCTCTAAGGAAGGAACACAACGTGTCTGTTCTCGCTGAAATCACGGGCAGCATCTCAACAGTAGGCTACGGCCTTGCAGCAATCGGACCAGCTATCGGTTTGGGCTTTGTTGTTGGTAAAACAATTGAAGGCGTTGCTCGCCAGCCTGAGCTTGCTGGTCGTCTCCAGGTGCTCATGTGGATCGGTATCGCATTTACCGAAGCTCTTGCACTTATCGGTATCGCAACCCACTTTATCTTTAACTAACCACGTCCACTCTTTCTAGTCTCGAAAGGGAGGCTCGATGAATAACGCAGTAGCCCAAGGGCCTGTTTTTCTCGAATCGCAGAACCCCTTAATTCCTGCTACTTACGACATAGTATGGTCAGCGATTGTTTTCGTAATCATACTCCTCGTATTTTGGCGTGTTTTCTTACCTAAATTCACTGCAATGCTTGACGCACGTGCAGAAGCAATTGAAGGTAACATTGCAAAAGCTGATGAAGCGCAGGCTAAGGCTGAAGAAGCTCTCCAAGAATACACAGCTCAACTTGCTGGTGCACGCCAGGAAGCTGGAGAAATTCGTGATGCAGCCCGGTCTGACGCAACGAAGATTGTAGCTAAAGCAAAAGAAGACGCAACAGCTGAACAGTCCCGCATTGTGCAGGCAGCTCAGTTGCATATTGAAGCAGAGCGTCAAAGCGCAATTGTTTCACTCCGCAAAGATGTTGGTTCACTTGCGATTGATCTTGCTTCAGGGGTAGTTGGCGAGAACCTGTCTGACGATCAAAAATCGGCAGAGCTCGTTGACCGTTTCTTGAGCGACCTAGAAAATTCACAGAAGGCAGTGGGTTAAATGGGTAGTGCTTCACGTATCGCTTTGGCCGATACTCTAACCTTGTTAAACGAACTGGGTGACGTATCTGGTGTTGGGGCTGAGCTTCTGCAAGCTTCGGCAGAACTTTCTTCTGCCGGAGGGCTGTTAGCAGTTGTTGCCGACGCGGCAGCAGACTCAGCAGAAAAATCTGCTTTAATCGATAGAGTGTTTGCTCCAGCTACCGAAAACACCAAAAAGGTTCTTAAAGCGGTATCAGAGGGTCGCTGGTCAAACCCCAGTGAACTACTTGCAGGTGTTGAAGAGTTGGGTCTCCGCGCAGAGGCCATAACTGAGCCTTTGATCTACGAGGAACTCATAGCTATCGAAAAAGTGATCTCTAGTGATCATGAACTCGAGCTGACTCTGGGTAGCAAACTTGTAGACTCGGGTGCAAAAGCAGCACTGATTGAAAAGCTGTTCAACGGTAAAGTCTCTGCGGCAGCACTAAACGTTACACGTCATGTTGTGATGAATCCGCGGGGCCGCAGAGTAGGGCGAACCCTCCTAGACTTTGCAGTTGTAGTTGCTAACCAGGGTGGCAATGACCTAGCTACTGTTACCGTCGCTGCTCCGCTTGACGAAACAAGGCTAAAGAACCTTGAGGGTCTTCTCTCAAAATCTAAGGGTCACCCGGTAAAAATCACTACCGTTATAGATCCACAGATTATTGGTGGCATGCGGATCCGTATCGGAGATGAAGTAATCGACGGCACTGTTAAATCTAAGCTTGACGATTTGAGACTTAAGCTCGCAGTTTAGCGAGAAAGACATTACCGGTTATAACCGGAAATTAAAGAGGAAACGAAATGGCAGAAATCACGATCAGCCCGGACGAGATTCGTAGCGCGCTGAAAGACTTCGCGGCTTCATACGAGGCGGCCGGTGCTAAAAGCACTGAGGTCGGCACCGTCATCGATGCCGCTGACGGAATCGCACACGTTGAAGGGCTCCCAGGCGTAATGGCCAATGAGCTGGTGCGTTTTGAAGACGGAACACTTGGGCTAGCTCAGAACCTTGAAGCAGATGAGATTGGCGTTGTAGTTCTCGGCGAATTCGATAAGATCGCTGAAGGACAGCCAGTAACGCGCACAGGAGAGGTCCTTTCAGTACCAGTTGGTGAAGGTTACCTGGGTCGCGTTGTTAACCCACTGGGTGAACCAATTGATGGTCTAGGCGAGATAACTGGTATCGAAGGCCGACGTGCACTCGAGCTGCAGGCTCCTGGCGTTATGGCACGTAAATCTGTGCATGAACCACTGCAGACAGGCATCAAAGCTATTGACGCCATGATTCCCGTTGGTCGTGGCCAGCGTCAGCTCATTATTGGTGACCGCCAGACCGGTAAGACCGCTCTTGCGATAGACACCATCATTAACCAGAAGGCTAACTGGGAATCAGGCGACCCAAGCAAGCAGGTGCGTTGCATCTACGTTGCTATCGGTCAGAAAGGCTCAACGATTGCATCTGTAAAGGGTGCTCT
>DATJCC010000101.1:0-2273 GCA_035514995.1 Microbacteriaceae bacterium | reverse complement strand
AAGATTCACAAATTCACTACGAACAGCACCTGGTGCTCCAAAAGCACGAGCGATTATGAGGTTGTCTTCTTCATGGTCCTCATCCATGTGCGCAACAACTGCCGCAACAGTCTGATCATCAAATATAGCCACATATACATTCTATGCTTGTTTGGCAAGGCTATCCTAACAAAATTCGCTAAGAGCATTCCTTTTTGTCTATAAGGTGGATAATCAGTCAAGAAACAGTAGAATTTAGCGGTATCTCTTGTTTAACAGATTGGTTATCAGTGGTGTTGAAGATAAATCACTACCTTAAAGGTTTAGCTCTGCTCGGAGCAGGCGCATTGCTTCTTACTGGATGCACCTCTTCTGGCCCATCAAGAACCCCACTACCTGAAACGACGCTCGGCTCAACGCAGCTGAGCGCGGTCGATGCGGCTGTAAAAAACGCTATGCAACTTTCTGATTCGACGGAGGCAGTGGTTGGGGTCTGGTCAGACAAGGGCGACTACGTATCGTCATTTGCTTTGGAGAGCGATCGTGAGTTTGATGCGGCCGCCCTATTTCGGGCGGCTCAAACTTTACAGCCAATGCTTTGCGCTCTTGTGCTCACGCAAGTTGCTGAAGGAACTTTGTCTCTAGATCGAGAGCTTTCCCGTGACATTCCACGCCAGACAGGCATCGGTAACATCACCTATCGCGAAGCATGTGATGGCACTTCTGGTCTTCCAGATTTTAAATCGAAATTTAAAGATGCTTACCTTGAAAACCCAACTCGTCCCTGGCCTCCTGGGCAGTTGATTGCTGAAGCATTGATTCAGCCAGAACTTTCTTGGCCAGGTTTAGACGTGCACCGCTCTGATTCCAATGCTGTTTTGTTGGGAAGGGCTTTATCTGTTTCGTCGGGGGAAGATTTAGAAGAGTTATTAAAAGAATCAATCTACGCTCCCGCCAATATGGCAGACACGGGTATTCCTTCAAAAGAGAACAATGAGCTTCCAGGCAATAACAATTTAGCTGGAATCGGATATCTACCCGGCCCTAATTGTGAAGCCGGCATAGTGGACTTCTCAGAGGTGTCGGTCACGATTCTTGGTGATTCTGGGAATGCCATCACAACCGTGACAGACATAAAGAACTTCTACGAACATCTCTTTCAGGGCACTTTTGGTGGCGAAGCTGGCTTAGCGACTTTAACTGATGTAAAACCCACTAAAAATCCCGAACGGGACGAGAACGGTGAAGCAACTGAAGAGATTGAAACCACCTCTTATCGTGGTTTTGGTGTTTTAAAAAGAGGTCCACTCTGGGGTTATGATGGCGCGCTACCGGGTTCAGCAACAGCTGCTTGGCACAACCCTGAAACAGGTTTTTCTGTAGTAGTCGCACTAAACAATTCAACAGCAGGTGCCGGATTTGCAACAAACCTAGCGTTTGAGATTGCTGCCCTCATAGGCGAGCCAGATCTGCCTTGGACTGCCGAAGAGCAGGCTGAGAAACTCGCTAAAGCTGCGGTCTGTAAAGAAGAAGCTGAAGAAACCGAATAGAGTGAGGAAGCGCGTTGGGTTTTCGTGCTTTTAAGCATATCGATTTGGATTGTGCATCCGACCGGTGGATCCTGGTTGACCTCAATGTTCACCCGCAAACCAGGTTACTATCAAGAATAATAATGCCCTTCTGATCTGCCCTCTGTTCTACCCATGCAAACTTTGAAGCAACAATTGGTGCTTTTTCTGGTAGCGTGCCCAGGACCATCACATAGGCTCAAAAACTAGTCATCCAATCGAACTAGTCATCAAATAGAGAGGGGTCATCATGAAAAAACACGAAACAGAACAAGACGTTGGTCCAGGCACTGATCTTGACGCTACAGAAAACGCTGACATGTTTCAATCAAAGCAGGAAGCAAAAGAAGCCGATGCCGCACAAAGAGATGACATTCAAGACGAAGATATAATCACACTAGATAGCTCTGACTAGACAGAGCTAAACATCTAGTCAGCACTAAACATTCAGAGTGGTTGCCGATGTGTAGAGAGAAGAAGCTTTCCCATACCAAGGGGTGACTTTTTAGCTTTGAAGTGTCCTCCGTGCTCATAATGCAGCCGATGATTCCGTAAAGCCGCTCGGAGCTATAAAACCGCTTGGAGCCACCAATAAATAGTATTTGGCTGTCGTCGTCGGTAGCTTCTTCTGCAACGCTAGTTAAACACGGAGCGGGTGACGGGAATCGAACCCGCGCCGTCTGCTTGGGAAGCAGAGGTTCTACCATTGAACTACACCCGCAAATG
>DATJCC010000100.1:0-6984 GCA_035514995.1 Microbacteriaceae bacterium | reverse complement strand
TGTTTAGTGGTTGAACCGATTCAGGGTGAGGGCGGTTTTATAGTTCCGGCTGAAGGATACCTTCCTGCTTTAGCGAAGTGGTGCCGTGATAACGGAATCGTTTTTATAGCTGATGAAATACAGTCTGGAATTGCACGCACTGGCACCGTTTTTGCTATCGAACACTTCGGTGTTGAGGCAGACATTGTCTTAACTGCTAAGGGCATCGCTGCTGGTCTTCCTCTTGCAGGTGTCACCGGCAGAGCTGTTGTCATGGACTCTGCCCCTCCTGGAGGGTTGGGAGGAACTTTTGGTGGTAACCCTGTTTCGTGTGCCGCTGCTGTCGCTGTTTTCAATGAGATTGCTACAGGAAAACCTCAAGAAAATGCCAAGCGAATTGAGAGCGTTCTAGGTTCTGGTTTAAACGAGCTTAAAGACAAATATGAAAATATTGTTGAAGTGCGTGGAATCGGAGCGATGCTCGCAATTGAGTTTGTAAAACCTGGCACTATGGATCCCGATAATGGGATAGTCACACACATCACCAAATTTGCCGCGCAGAATGGTGTGCTCCTTTTAAACGCCGGACTTGACGGAAACGTTTTGCGTTTCCTTCCGCCCCTAACAATCACTGATGGGCAGATTGCAGAAGTGTTAAATGTAATTGATGATGCAATCGACTCGCATCAAGCATGAGCGGTTCATTAGGCACTGCTTCTCTTAAAGATTCGGCTGAGCTTGCTGCTGTTACACGGGGTGGTTTTGTAGAGTCGCGTCACGCTGGGTCTGTTGTTGTTTTAAACCCTGAGGGTGAAACTGTTTTTAGTCTGGGTAACCCTGCAGAGCTAATTTATACACGATCTGCTTTAAAACCGATCCAGTTGCTGACAATGCACTCTCTCGGGTTGCAGTTGGCCAACGATAAAGAGCGCGCTATAGCGTTAGCAAGCCATGATGGATCACACGCTCACGCTGAGATTGTTTGGAGGATCCTTTCTGCCGGTAATCTAGAGACTGAAGCTCTTTTATGCCCCGATAGTTGGCCGATGGGATCTAATGCGGCTCGGGAGCACGCTGCCAGCGGTGGCATCCCAAAGAGCATATTGCACTGTTGCTCTGGTAAGCACGCTGCGATGCTGCGCACCTGTCAAATTAACGGCTGGGCTACCGAAAATTACACAGATATTGATCATCCGCTACAGCTTGCTATTAAAGAAACAGTACAAAGATTCACTGGTGAAATACCTCACGTTTCTATCGACGGTTGTGGTGCACCAACCCACGCTGTTTCTCTTACCGGTCTCGCCCGCGCGATCCGCAGAATGGCAACAAGCGAAGCAAATTCTCCTTTTCCGTTACAGCGCATGGCAAATGATTTGTTGCGTGCGGCGAGGGTTAACGCTTGGGTCGTAAGCGGTGAAGGCACAGGTGACACTGTTTTGATGGACCAGCTTGGTGTTTTTTCAAAACAGGGAGCAGAAGGAAGTGTCGTGGTAGCAACTACAGAGGGTTATGTAGCAGCTGTGCGAATCTTAGACGGTTCAAGCCGAGCTTTACATTTAGTCGCTATCGAAGCGCTCCGTCAAGCGGGCGGGCTAGACGATGAAGCGGTTGCTTCTGTAGTAGATAAACTACGCCTAAATGTCTATGGTGGTGGATCGGTCGTCGGCAGTATCCACACTGTGTTCTAGTTCTTCGCTCTCAAGAAGTAGCCTTGGCACCTCTGTCGTGTCCATATCGTCTCCTACTGAATGCACATCAACCACGATTACGGTGATGTTGTCACGGCCTGCATTTTGCAGGGCCTGTTCTACAAGCTCGTTTGCGGCTTCTTCGGCGTCTTTTGCAGCGGTTAAAAAATGTTGAATGCCAACATCGGTGATTTCTTTAGTTAATCCGTCTGAGCAGATTAGTATTCTCTGCCCTGGAATTAGAGCGAGTTGAACGTAGTCTGGAATAGGGTCTTCATTGAACCCTACTGCTCTTGTGATTACGTTTGCGTGTGGGTGGGTTTCAGCTTCATCTTCTGTAATCGATCCGGTGTCGATCAGGTGCTGCACAACTGAGTGATCAGCTGTAATTTTTGTGAGAGCGCCTCTAAAACATTGGTAGACACGAGAATCACCGATGTTAAAAACATCCCAGACAGGAGCATCGGTATCTTCTCCGAAAGTAATTCCTGTGACTGTTGTTCCCGCGCCCAGATCTCCGTCGACCGTTGCTACCTTAGCGATGTCGTCAACCGCTTGCACCAAGGCCTCATTGACGTCTTCACGGTCTGCAGAGCCGGATTTAGATTTATCAAAGAGTCTCTTTACTACAGATTGTGAAGCTAGGTCTCCGGCCGCATGACCTCCCATGCCATCGGCGACAGCGAACAAGGGTGGTGCGATCACGTAACTGTCTTCATTTGTTTCTCGGCGTAATCCAACATTGGTCACTGCGTGCCAGGTAAGTTCGATCTCTAGATCTTTTATAGGTGTATAAGCGATGCTTTGATGCGCGGCGTTCGTGCCGTATACGTTCACGCTTTACCTACTTTCATGGTTACTTACACAACAATTCTATGACCGTTTAGGAGCGCCTAAGTTCGTGACAAACTGCAGTGTCTTATCTTCGCACACAATGTCTAGTTTTTGCGAGTTTGACCAAAGCAACAACTCGGTGATGTTGGCAAACTCAACATTACTTTGAGCCATGCGTTTAATAAGGTCTCCCTTAGCGGCTTTGTTGAAGTGATTTAAAGCTTTTTTAGAACCATCGGCTTCACGAGTGTACACTTCTAGGGAGTAAGCGTCAGCAAAAGGAGCGAGGGAAGCGTATTCTTTTGAGCGTAAGTCGAGAACTAACTGCTGTTTGATTTTTATATTCGAGTGAGCTTTAATCCAAGTTTTTTTAAGCGGCTCTGTAAGAATAGGGAGCCGTGACGATGCAGATAGTCTGTAGGCGGGAATTTCGTCTGAAGCATTTATCAGCCCAAAGAGAGCTGATTGAATATAAACGTTAGAGTTTATCCATTGCCTGCTTGCAGGATCCATTTCGTTTAGACCTATTGCATCAAAAAGAACACCTGTGTAGCGGTCGATTGCGGGCAGTGTCGTCTGTTCGTGCAGGGTTAGGTTATGACCTATTTCAGATGCTGATTTCTTGCCCAACTTAAGTGCTTTTATTGCTTCGTCTTCGTTTTTGCTGAGTGTCTCAAGCGCCGCTCGCACTGCTTTGCGCGTTTCGGTTAATTCTGCAGAAAAGCTTAGATTATCTGCTTTAAAACGGCTGTTGCCGCCGCCTGATTTTTTTGTTTCAGACGGCGGCAACAGCACACGCATTGTTATTTGAAGAATCCAGCTATGCTACGAGTGATGCACGACTAGCAACAACCTCGATAGCATTTTTGTTTACTGAGAAGAAACCGCCTTCAGCATCAACTTTGAGGAGTTTGCCATCTGCTTTAGTGATGCGAACTTCACCCTCAGCTAGTATCGCTAGTAGCGGCTCGTGACCTGCGAGAACGCCGATCTCGCCCTCTACTGTTTTAGCTATAACCTGAGAGGCTTCACCTGACCAAACCTCATTGTCAGCTGATACTACGCTTACCTGCATGTTTGCCATTGATTAAGCGCTTTCTTTCTGGATTTGTGCCCACTTTTCTTCAACGTCGCTAATCGAGCCAACGTTAAAGAAGGCCTGCTCCGCGACGTGATCAAATTCACCCTTGGCGATCGCATCAAATGATTCGATTGTGTCTTTAAGAGCAACAGTTGAACCTTCAACACCGGTAAATTTCTTTGCCATGTAGGTGTTCTGTGAAAGGAACTGCTGGATGCGTCGTGCGCGTGCCACAGTAATTTTATCTTCTTCTGAAAGCTCGTCAACACCCAAGATAGCGATGATTTCTTGCAGCTCTTTGTTTTTCTGCAGAATCTGCTTAACCGTTGTTGCAACACGGTAGTGATCTTCACCTAAGTAGCGAGGGTCAAGAATACGTGAGGTTGATGTTAACGGGTCAACAGCTGGATAGAGTCCCTGTGAAGCAATTTCACGTGAAAGCTCAGTGGTTGCGTCAAGGTGAGCGAATGTTGTCGCTGGCGCGGGGTCGGTGTAGTCGTCAGCAGGAACATAAATTGCCTGCAGCGAGGTGATTGAGTGACCGCGAGTAGATGTAATACGTTCCTGTAGCACACCCATCTCATCAGCAAGGTTAGGCTGGTAGCCCACTGCTGAAGGCATACGGCCTAGAAGCGTCGATACCTCTGAACCTGCCTGTGTGAAACGGAAAATGTTGTCAATGAACAGCAGCACGTCTTGGTTTTGCACATCACGGAAGTACTCTGCCATTGTCAGCGCTGAAAGAGCTACACGCAGACGAGTGCCCGGTGGTTCGTCCATCTGACCGAAGACCAGTGCTGTTTTATCGAAGACTCCAGCTTCTTCCATTTCGTGAATCAAGTCGTTACCTTCACGTGTGCGCTCACCAACACCGGCGAATACTGACACACCACCGTGGTCTTGTGCAACACGCTGAATCATCTCTTGAATGAGAACAGTCTTACCAACACCTGCTCCACCAAATAGACCAATTTTTCCTCCCTGTACATAGGGGGTTAGAAGGTCAATAACTTTGATGCCTGTTTCAAAGAGCTGTGTCTTTGATTCGAGCTGGTCGAAAGCTGGTGGTTGGCGGTGGATGCCCCAGCGTTCGTTGATTTCTACTTTTTCGCCCTCTTTGAGGTTGAGTATGTTACCGGCTACGTCAAAAACTTTTCCTTTTGTGACATCGCCAACAGGAACAGTGATCGAGTCACCGGTATCAAAAACTTCTTGACCACGCACAAGACCATCGGTTGGTTTCAGTGCAATGGCGCGCACTAGGTTGTCACCGAGGTGCTGCGCTACCTCAAGAACTAGTGTGAATGCGTTTGCTTCTTCACCAAAGTCGACTCTTGTTTCGAGTGCGTTATAAAGTGCGGGAATCGCATCGTGTGGGAACTCAATGTCGACGACGGGGCCGGTTACACGGGCTATTCGCCCTACAACCTGAGTCGCGGCCTCTTTCGCCGGTGCGGCGGTTTCGGTCATGGGTTTCTCTTTTCTTGTTATACGTGTGTTTAGCCGGCCAGCGCGTCAGCGCCGCCTACAATCTCTGAAATCTGCTGGGTAATCTCGGCCTGGCGAGCGTTGTTCGCAAGTCGAGTGTAGTCACGAATGAGGTCGTCAGCGTTATCGCTTGCAGACTTCATGGCCTTCTGAGTGGCAGCGTGCTTCGCAGCAGCAGACTGAAGCATTGCATTAAAGATACGAGCCTCAATATATGCAGGTAGTACCGTGTCGAGCACCGTTTCTGGGTCTGGTTCAAACTCATATAGTGGCTCAACGTCACCAGTAGGCTCTGCAACACCCTCAACGATTTCGAGTGGAAGGAGTCGGTTAACCTGAGGAACTTGGCTTACCATACTTATGAGACGGTTATACACGAGGTGTATCTCTTGCACTCCCCCCTCTTCGACGCCCAGGTTAAATGATTCAAGCAGTGCGTCGCTGATTTCATTTGCGGTCTCGAACTCTGGGTTGTCTGTGCCACCTGTCCACACCCTTTCGGCTGCGCGTTTGCGGAAGGTGAAATAACCCTGCGCTTTGCGACCGATGAGATAGTAAACGATTTGTTTACCTTCTTTTTTAAGGCGTTCCGACAGTTGCTCAGCCTCCTTCAGAACCTGTGAGTTGAATGCACCAGCCAAACCTCTGTCAGAGCTGAAGATAACAACGGCTGCCCGTTCAATCTTTTCGTGCTCAGTCACTAGTGGGTGGTCAATGTTTGAGTGTGTTGCGACAGCTGACACCGCGCGGGTTAACGCTCTGGTGTATGGCTCTGATGCTTCAACACGTGCCTTCGCTTTTTGAATGCGAGAGGCAGCGATGAGTTCCATCGCACGGGTGATCTTCTTGGTCGTCTGAGCAGATTTGATTTTCTGCCTATAGACCCGAAGTTGCGCTCCCATGTCTCTCCCTTAGTTCTCGTTACTTGTAATATTCAAGAAGTTGTGAGGGCTAAGCCCTCACACTCTACTTGTTTACTACAAGCTGCTCCTGGTTGATTTCTTCTTCACCCAGAGCGTCGAACTGCTCGTTAAGTGATTTGCCATCTGAAGTACGGAATTCTAGTTTGTACTTCTCGATGAGTTTTTCGAGTTCGGCGACTGTTTCGTCGTCGAGCACGTTTGTTTCGCGTAGAGTATCTATCGCCTTTGAGTTGTTAGCAACGTAGTCTAGAAACTCTCTTTCAAAACGGAGAATATCTTCGACAGGAACCTCATCAAGGTGCCCGGTTGTTCCAGCCCAAATAGAGACCGTCTGATCTTCGACAGGATATGGCGAATACTGTGGCTGCTTTAGCAGTTCAGTTAAACGTGCTCCGCGTTCCAGCTGTCTGCGGCTGGCAGCATCTAAGTCAGAAGCAAACATTGCAAACGCTTCAAGTGCACGATACTGAGCAAGCTCAAGTTTGAGCGTACCTGAAACCTTTTTGATTGACTTGACCTGTGCGTCGCCTCCAACACGTGAAACCGAGATACCCACATCTACAGCTGGGCGCTGGTTTGAGTTGAATAGGTCTGACTGCAAGAAGATCTGCCCATCGGTAATCGAAATTACGTTGGTTGGAATATATGCAGAAACATCGTTGGCTTTTGTTTCAATGATAGGTAGGCCTGTCATCGATCCAGCACCAAGCTCGTCAGATAGCTTTGCACAACGCTCTAAGAGACGTGAGTGCAAGTAGAAAACGTCACCTGGGTAAGCTTCACGGCCTGGTGGGCGACGTAGCAATAGTGATACGGCGCGGTAGGCTTCAGCCTGCTTCGACAGGTCGTCAAAGACGATCAATACGTGTTTACTGTCATACATCCAGTGCTGGCCAATCGCTGACCCTGTATAAGGTGCAAGGTATTTGAAGCCGGCAGGATCTGAAGCGGGAGAAGCAACGATGGTTGTGTATTCCATTGCTCCGGC
>DATJCC010000099.1:0-4781 GCA_035514995.1 Microbacteriaceae bacterium | reverse complement strand
GCGTGGACAAGAGGTCATAGGTCATAGGTCATAGGTCATCATAGGGCGTAGGGCATGGGCATAGGGCGTAGGCGCAGGCAAGTGACAGAAGAACAACTCTGCTTTTTGCCTATTCGGCTTCGCTTTTAGCCGTGTTGATTGCAGCCTCTAGGCGGTCAAGCTTGCCATCGATCTCTCCTTCGTAGCCTGGGCGAATGTCAGCCTTAATGATAAGTGATATGCGAGATCCGTATGGAGCGACGGCTTCTGTGGCACGCTTTATCACATCGAAAACCTCATCCCATTCTCCTTCTATTTCAGTGAACATGGCCGATGTATGGTGCGAAAGTCCTGAGTCTCTAACGACTTTAACTGCTTGCGCGACCGCTTCAGAGACTGAGCCGGTTATGTTTTCGCCTCCACTCGGAGCAACTGAAAACGCTGCGATCATTTTCTCCCCCTAGAGTCATTGTGTCTTCACGAGTTATTGTGTGTTGACGAGTTATTGTGTCTTGACACAATGTTATCGACTCTCTAATTTCATAAAGGGTTTGCAGCTTCATAGCGAGTTTGTGAGTTTATATCGAGTTTGTAGGAATATGCCTTAGGGCATCTTAAATTTTTGGGGGAGGCGCGTAAACTCACCCCCGCTTTCGGTGAACCGCGCTGAGAGCGGGAAACCACGCCGAACGCGGGGAAATCACGTAGAGCGTAGGGAAAACCACGTAGAGCGTAGGGAACCACGGTCGAGCGTAGGGGAACCCACGTCGAGAGTAGGAAAAAAGTTGAAGCTTGTCCACTTTTAAACGGTTTTCCTGCTCTCGGAGGCAGGGACTCATATGTCGGATCTCGAGGGCAGGGTCTCGAGGGCAGGGGAGGGGCTAGCGGGTAGGGACTAGGGGCTCGCGGCAGGGGCTAGCAAGGGTCTCGCCGGCAGAGACAGATCATGGGTAGAAAGCTTCTGAGAAGTAGCAGCAGTAGTAGCAACAGCATGTGGCGAAACATTATACTTTTATAAGTGCGCAAATTGATACGTGCATCAGCTATTGATAGTTGTATTAGCCAATGGTTAGATGCACCAGCTGATATATAAGTACACCAGCTGATAAGTACATTAGCTGATAAGTACGCCAGCTAATAAGTAAGTGCGCCGCTTTACAAAGGAGTCTCTAATGCACGCGCGTAACCCTCTTCGATCTGATGTGCTCATAATAGGTGGTGGTCTCTCCGGATTAGCCAGCGCTCACGCTCTTTTAAAAAGCGGCCTATCGGTTACTCTTCTTGAAGCTCGTGACAGATTTGGCGGCAGGGCTTACGGTGCGCGCTGGGAGCCAGCGGATCGCATGATTGACATCGGAGGAACATGGCTTCTACCGGGATTTAACCGAACGTTTGAGGCTCTCGAAGAGTTTGGCATTGAAACAGTGGAATCCCCTGATTCTGAAATCTGGTTAACTCACTTTCGGGAGGGCCCACAAAACCGCAAAGAGTTAAACGAAAAAGAGTACAACGAGCTTAAAGACGCGCTACAGCGCTTAGAAAAAATAGTGCAGAGCTCAGATGCTCCCATCTCTGCAGAAGATGCGCTACGCCAGACTACGTCTGAAACACCTGATCTGATAGAGGATTGGATGCGAGCTATGCAGCGCTACCTTGCAGGCGCTCCGCTTAAAAAGGTAGACGCAGAACACTTGCTTCTCGACCCAGAAGACGTTGCAGACCCGGAGCATTATCTCACCCAGATAGCCGGAACGACAGATGCCCTCACAGCCGCATTTGCCAGGGATATCACTGGCAACTTGCACATGAATAGCCAAGTGTCGAGCATAAATAGCGCTGAGGATGGGTTCGTGGTAGTAACTCAAGGTGCCACCGAATATCAAGCGAAGCATCTAGTTATAGCGGTTCCACTAAACGTGTTGTCTTCTCTTGAAATCGACACGCAACTTCTTGGCAGTTATTCAGATCTTGCACTTCAGGGGCATGTGGGTGCTTCGCGTAAAGATTGGCTGATTTTAGATGGAATCGCTGATCATTTTAGAGTTTTTGCGTCCCACGGTCCATACGGTTACTTTAGATCTGAAGCGGTTTTGGCTGACGGCGGTCTGCTATGCGTGGGGCTTGTGCCTGAAGCAGAAAAGATCGTGGACGATGAAAAGCTAGAAAAGTGGATCCGCGAACTATATTTTTCAGATGCACGCATCAGAGCGCGATACAGTCATGACTGGAACGAGGACCCCCTTTCAAAGGGCGCTTGGTTTGTGCCGAGACCCGGTCAATACGCGATGCTTGAAAAACTAAAAACTGGTCACGAAAACGTGCATGTCGTTGGTGGAGACGTTGACACGGAGTTTCCTGGAACAATCGAGGGAGCCATCAGGAGCGGGCAAAAAGCGGCACATATGATTATTGAAAATGAGGAGATCAGCAATCGTGATTAACGGAAAAGTTTCTCACTGGTGGCATCAACTTGGTGAACAAAAACTGCGCCCTAGTCTGCCCGGGGACACTAGCTGTGATGTTGCTATTGTCGGCGCAGGGTACACCGGGATGTGGACTGCCTACTACCTAAAAAAAGCGCAACCAAACCTCAACGTCGTCGTGATTGAACAACAACATGCAGGGTATGGTGCTTCTGGCCGTAACGGCGGATGGCTTACAAACTCGATCACTGGTGGCAGACAGCAGTATGTTAAGGCTTATGGCAAGGATGTTGCTGAGCGGTTCCAGAAGACAATGAATGAGACCGTAGATGAAGTGATCCGCGTCACAAAAGCAGAAGGAATAAACGCTGATATTAAAAAAGGTGGAGAATTTAACGTCGCTTACACCCCTGCACAAGAACGTAGAATACGAGAGTTTGCAAAATTTGAGCAGAGCTGGAAAAACACAGATCTAGAACTCTTGGAGCGCGATGCAGCGATCGCAAAGATCAACGTGGCTGGTACTCGTGCGGCCGTATGGTATCCACACGCAGCAAGGTTGCACCCTGCAAAGTTGGCGGATGGACTCGCCAAAACTGTGGAAGGCATGGGTGTCACAATTTATGAAGGGACAACGGTCACAGAGATTCAACCACACAAGCTCTTAACCTCTCATGGAACAGTGCAAGCTGAATATATTGTGCGTGCGACAGAAGGTTTCACCGCAAACCTTAAAGGGTTGAAGCGACTTTGGTTGCCCATGAACTCGTCATTAATAGTGACTGAGCCCTTAGCGCAACAGGTGTGGGATGAGTTAAACTGGAGCGAAGGCGAGGTGCTCGGTGATTTTGCTCATGTTTATATGTATGCTCAACACACAGCCGACGATCGAATTGCTTTTGGTGGTCGCGGAGTGCCCTATAGATTTCGATCGCGCACCGATAACGACGGCACAACCCAGGCGGTAACAGCAAAAACTTTAAACGACTTAATGGTCAGGTTCTTTCCGGCGGTGCGCGGTGCTGAAATAGATCATCTTTGGTCTGGTGTTTTGGGTGTTCCGAGAGACTGGTCTGCGACTGTAGGGCTCGACAGAAAAACAAACATCGCCTGGGGAGGCGGATATGTAGGGACCGGAGTCACAGCCACAAACCTCGCAGGTAGAACCATCACAGACTTGATTTTGGGCAACCAGAGCGACATTGTAACGCTGCCTTGGGTAAATCACCGCGTGCGCAAGTGGGAGCCCGAACCGCTTCGCTGGATCGCCACTAAAGCTTTATATTCCGCATACGGAATTGCAGATAAAAGCGAATATAAAGGCCGCGAAAAGACGTCACCGATTGCCCACATCGCAGACGTTATTACGGGAAAAAGATAGCCTAAAAGCTGCGATTACTGGTTGCTGCCAACAACAGAAACACCATTTCAAAGCCGGTATCAATAAAATAAATTTGGGCTATTCAAAAGCGACCGCTCTTACCGGAGCTCCGTCGACAGACCCAAGGCTGAGCGGAAAGAAACCCAGCATAGTATTTGTAGAGACAAAATTTAGGCCTCGCAAATTTTCGACTATTAAACCATCGTTCCCTAAAACAATTTTGTGTATCGCAAAGTCGTTTTGTTTGCCCAGAGTCTCATCTGGGCTTAGGGTGTCTATCGCGAGAATTCGCATACCCATCTGCCAGAGCATAGTTGCAGCTTCAGCAGACAGAAATGGGTGATCCACATATGTTGCCAAACCAAAGTGGGCATCCCAACCTGTTTCGATGGCGACGATCTTCGGCACATTTTTAAAACTTTCTAGGCCGAGTAGTTGAGGCGTCAACTGTGTGCGCGCTCGCAGTGCCCCATTCTTGTTTGCACGAATCACCAGCGCATCACCGGATAGTTCATTCAACTCAACCCGATCGATAGTGCGACCGTCTTGAATGATGTGTGAAGGCGCATCAATGTGAGTGCCGGAGTGTGACCCGAGGTGCAGGCTCGATACATTAACACCAGAAAAATGGATTTTCGATGAAGGTTGGATCGAAACTTCTGGATCTCCCGGATACACTGGCATCCCAGTTTTTAACGGGTGGGTCAAATCTATAATCTTCATTTCACTCTGATTCTACATACTTGATCACTGTCGCTGAAACGTTTTTATCTATCCGTTTTTACTTAATCGGTACAACCTAACTGGTTTTAGTGTTACCAGGGCCACGGCAAAAGCAATTTCGAGAAATTTTGTGATTTCTCTAGCCAAACTCGAACTGTCGGGCTACTGGGTTCAAGCCACAGGAAGTAATAGTTGATAACAGTCAACTACTTCGATATAGTTGACTGTTATCAACTATCGAGAGGATTCTGTTAACGCATGAGTCGTGCCACACC
>DATJCC010000098.1:0-7968 GCA_035514995.1 Microbacteriaceae bacterium | reverse complement strand
GGCAAAAGCAGTCAGTCCCATTCCAGCCAACCCATTAGCGCCAGTATTAGCCAACTCTTCCTTTTTTGGGGTTGAGCTTTCAGCGTCTTGTTTTTCTGGCTCCACAGGTTTTGGTTCTGGTAAATTGACCTGCACAACCACTGTTTCACTTACAGCTCCGAGATGGTTGCCGCTGGAAGGCACAAACTCTGCCCGAAAAGCGTGAGCTCCGCTGGCTGTTGGGACCCAATCAAATAGGGCGCCAGAGTCTTCTGTTATCGGCAGATTTGTAGCTATTGGGGTATCGCCGTCAAAAAAACTTATTGTGCCTTGAATCTCTGCAGCAAAAAAGTTTTCTGTTCCAACCAATGCCATCATCTGAATTGGACCGCCCGTGTTTTCGTTTTCATCAACTAACAGGTCTATGAAAACCGGTGCAGGGGCCGCTAAAACGCTACGTGGGCCGCTCGTTGATCCGGCAAACCAATTATCTGGAATGAAAGTGGCCTGAAAGTCCCAACTGTCTGGTGTGCCCAACAAAGCATCGGGCACTTCAAGAGTGATGATCGCTAAAGAACCGTATTCTGCAGGCATC
The DNA here is from genome assembly GCA_035514995.1 of Microbacteriaceae bacterium. Classification (GTDB taxonomy): domain Bacteria; phylum Actinomycetota; class Actinomycetes; order Actinomycetales; family Microbacteriaceae; genus Leucobacter_A. The sequence goes on along the minus strand of DATJCC010000098.1, from coordinate 7,394 downwards.
AGACTCTCACCTGGCACTCCCCACTCATTTGCATTTGCAGAGCCAACTATTTCCGACGTTCCTTCGGCAACAACTTCCCCATTCGCTCCAACCATCTTTAGATGGACCGTTCCACTAGGCACGCCGTATGTCTCTGCGCAGTGAGTGAATTCTGCTTCTGTTTCAGCGCTTGCTTCGCAGTCTGAATACACTTCAATATAGGTCATTGCTTGCCCGCCATAAAAAACGGTAGGTATTTGTGCGTCTGGGTCAGAGTCTATCCACAACTCTGTGACGCTTGCCGCTGGTGAAAACTCGACAGTTGAGTGTGCTGTCTCTGAGCTTGCAAAGTTCTCGTCACCGCTGTAACCAATGTCGAGATTGTGGATCCCCGCTTGCAGAGGTCGCAGCGTGACCACTGTCTGAGCGTCGTCGCCAAGCGTGAACTCTCCTAAATCAATTCCCTCCGCAGAAACCGAAACAGTTCCTGTCGGTATGAGATGCGTAAGAATTCCAGTTTCAATCGCTACCGTAAACGTGTAGTTTTCACCAACGATTTGCGGTAAACCAGTAACGTTTTTCACGCTGGTTGTCGTTTCAATTAGTGGCGCGTCGTCAGCGAGAGCCGGCAGAGCACCAGCAAACGTTAAGGTCAAGGCCGACAAAGCGGCCACCCCCAGTTTCAACCCTTTATTTTTTTGCACTCCTGATCCTTTCTGAATATATTTTGTGATCGTGCTTTTGTGATCGTGTTCTTGTGATCATTTTTTGTAGTTGTGTTTTGTTTCTAAGCTCGTTTATAAAGCAAGTACGAATGTTCAGATGTAACCATGTAGTTACATGCGGCGCACTTTCCGGTACGGATGCATTTCTACGCGTGAAGTAACCTCGTCTATTAACTGCTCCGTTGACTTGTTTTTTCGTGCCTGATTCATAATGTTTCGTGTGGCTTTAGCAGCGGCAGTAAGATTCATTGGTCTACCTTCAATTCCTAACAAAAGAAGCGCCCAGTCTGGGAGAAGCGAAAGAATGCCGTCTTGCACGTTAACTCCAATCCAAATATTTATGGGGTTGCCGGTAAGTGTTGGTTTGCGTAGCTGCCGTGTAACCTCTGCTGCGGGAAGGGTTAGGGCCATCCAGTCGCGATTGTCAAAAATGTATTTATCAAGTTCTTCACGGGTGTTTGGGAGAAGTTCCTCGTTTTCGATACCCGCCAGTTTCGCTGCCCGATGCTGCTCAGTTATGAACTGATTTTGCTCTTCACCCGTTAGATCGGGCCCGAAACTCTCGCACGCTCGCAGAATGCACCAAACAACAGTGTTGTGTGTCCAAGCAAGCCACTCTGGTGTGTCAGCTCGAAGGACTTCACCCGTGCGCGGATCAGTCCACTTCGCTGCCGCATGCATACGTTTAACAGACTGTGCCGCCGCATCAGCATGAGTTTTATCACCAAAAATGGTCGTATCAATGTATTGGTCAGTTCTTTCTGCCCTGCCCTCTTCATCTTCGGTGTACCTGCTTGTGCCGTTGAAAACGCGCATCATCATCGGGTTTAATGCCTGCATCAAAAGTGATGCAGCACCGCCAAGTTTTGCTGAGGGATCAGCAAACACCTTCCAGCTCACACTGTCAGCTCCGTAGTAGCCTTTATCTGCCATTTGGTTATTCCTCACGCTCTTATCCATCTACGATTGTTTTGAGATGATGATTAAGCTACCCGTGCAAGGGGTTGCTTAATTCAATTGTTAATTTGAGTGCTGGGGTGCACAATGAAATGAGTAGCCTAAAGGGAGCTATTGCGTAGGCTCTTATTAGAGTTCACGCAAGCACACAAAGTTTTTAAACAAACGCCTCAGTCTTCAAACAGACTCACCCAGTCTTCAAACAGGTGCCGCGAGCTTTCAGGCAGTCTTAATTAATGTTCTCTTAAGCAGAGTTAGCCGGCTTAAACATATTTAGGCATGCTCTGGCAGAATCTGTCTTCTATCACTGACTTTGAGTTTCGCGTATGCGCGCTGAAGGTGACCTTCTACGGTTCGGGGTGAGAGAAAAAGAATTTCTGCTATTTCTGCGTTGCTTAAGCCTGCGGCAGCCTGCACGCAAACTTCTATCTCTCTTGGGGTGAGAAGGTCCGGATCGATCCTGGCTCTGGCAAGTCGGGGAGTATTAACACCCGGGAGAGTGTTTGCAAGCTGCGCAGCTAGTGTCAACAAGTTTTCAGACAGAATCCGATCTCCCGAGGCTTTAGCGTCGCGTGCTCCTTGTGAAAGTATTTCAGCTGCATAAAGTGTGCGGCCGTTACTGTGCATCGTGGTCACGGTGTCTTCTAGATGTTTAGGGTTTTGTAATGCACGAAAAAGCTCGCCAAATTGTCCGGTGACTGTTTCTGCTGATTCAATCATTTCGTCAAATGAGTTGATGAGGCCTAAACGCCATGCCTCATGTTTTAAACGCATCACAATAAATTGTTGGCCGCGAGAATATGCTTCTGTAAGCAGGTTTTCGTAACGCTCAATAGCTGCGTCTGCTCCTTTAAGCGCGTGAATTGAGCTGAGCGCTAAACGCTCAGCTTCTGGTCTCAGCAGGTGCCCGCTGTGGGGCAAGCCATTTTCAAACAGATTTAAGAGCGCTTCTGCGCGCTCATAGTCTTCCAATAGCGTTGCCGCGGCAGCCCCGATCGCGGCTATAAACCCATTCACATCGAGCGGATCTTGTATGGAGGTTAAAGAGAGAGCCTGTGATGCGAGTTCTAGCGATTCTTCAGCACGGCCGTATTCAAGAGCTGTCAGTGCTTTACTGGCTAAAAAGGTAGCGTGATCAATGTCTAAATGGTCCCAATCAAAACCTTCGAAAGTTTTGTCATATGAGAACTCGTGTGATCCTTCGCACAGACCCGCTAAATATGTGCCAAATAGCAGCCCCACTCGGCCAACTGTGGTTGCGTCTTGCCAGGCTTGACTCTCAAATAGTGCAAACCCTTCTTCAAGAGCTCCTAGCGGATCGCCCGCATAGGCTCGATTTATGAGTTGCGCAGAGATTTGTGAGAGCTTGGCATCAGCTGAGCCCAAAGCATCGGTGCTTGGCTCTTCTGGCCTAGGTAACAAAACTAGGTATCCCTCACGCAGTTCAAGCTGACCGGTGTTTAAAGCTTCGTTTGCTAGAGCGACTACGGTGGCCATGTGCCCTTTGGCTTCGCGCAAAAAATGGTCTACCGCACTCGCGTTAACAGGGCCTGACAGGTGTTCATTTAGCAGAATTTTAGCGTCATCAAAAATTAGTTTGTCGATTTCGAGCACTGCAGTGTTTGATTGTGCTGCGAGATCGGTAAAAGCTTCTGGTAGAGATTCTGCGTGATTAACGGTGAGCACGAGTGTGGTGTTTCCTAGCTCAACCATTTGAGTTAGGAAGGCGGCGCTAGACTCATCAATATTTTCTGCGCGATCAATAACACACAAAAGCTTTCTACTTGCGGTGCGTGAGCTGAACCGTGCGAGAGCGCCAACAGGGTCTGTTGTGATGCTAGCCAGTTCTGGGAAGCTACCGCTTAGCACACCAAAAAATGCATATTCTGTGTTCTTTAATGCTTTTCTGCCGGTTAAAAAAACTGTGTTTTGCTCGTTCAGACCACTAACAAGCTCTGTAAGCCTTTTTGCAAAAGAGGTCAGTCCAGACCCTGGCTCACCATGAAGCATGACCGGTCGTTGCTCTCGCAACGCTGTTATTGCATCTAGTTCAACACTTTTTCTAGATGGCAGTTCCCTCCACATAAATTAATTTAAGCACACCCTTGCGATCTAATGTTTGCGGATCCGCCTGTAAGGGTGTGTTTGCACTCGCGAGGTGACTTCAGAAATCATCTCATTAGTCGTTTTCTTCTTTCTCGCTTGACTAATGATCCCTCTCGTAAATTTGGCTGCGGCTCGCAAATTCATGGGGCGGCCTTCGATCCCAAATAGCAGGAGTGCCCAATCTGGCAGTAGTGAGAGGATACCGTCTTGAACATTCACAGAAACCCAAACCTTCACGGGGTTGCCGCGCAAGTTTGGTTTGCGCAAACCGCTCGAAATTTCAGCCGCTGGGAGAGTCAAAGCCATCCACTCCCGGTTTTTATAAATGTATTCGTCAAGTTCTTTTCTTGTGCCGGGAAGCATCTCTTTGTCTTTAATACCAACCATGTAGGCCGACTCAAACTGCTCCTGCAAGAACTGATCTTGTTCGTGTGTTGTAAGTTCTGGGCCAAAGGCGTCTGCGGCACGAAGCACACCATAAATTAAACTGTTATGGGTCCAGGCAAGCCACTCTTCATTATCTGCACGCAACACTTCACCAGTTTTAGGGTCGGTCCAGGTGCTTGCTTCGTGTAGCTTGCGCACAGCAGATGCGGCTGCATCGGCGTGGTCGCGGTCACCATAAACAGTTGTATCAATGTATCGGCCGGTTCTTTCGGCCCGGCCATCAACGTCTTCAGTGTATGAGCTTGCGGCATTGAACACGCGCATCATCATCGGATTTAGTGACTGCAATAGAATCGCTGCGGCACCCCCTAGTTTTGATGAAGGGTCAGCAAAAACTCGCCAACTGACGCTGTCGGGCGCGAAATAACCGTCGTGGTTTGCTAAGTTGCTCGTTGGGATCTCACCTGTGCCGTGCATTACAGGGCATCCGGGTGCATTAATTACTGACTGTGCATCGGCTGGTTCAGGAGTTTTGATTGACATCGGGACCTCTTCGTCAAGATTTGGTTAGTTAATTATTAGTTCCTATATAAACATCATGGCCCCTAAAAAGAGATACCGCACTCCATTAAGTAGACCAATGAGTAGACCGAGAGATAAAAGTGGGTAGGGCTCAAACCGGTAAAAGTTTAAAAAATGCTTTACTGACCCAAATCTCGCTCCAGAAGAGGCGCCACCCGAAAAGGAATTAATTCACCTACAGACATCCACGTCTCGGAACGAATCACGCCTGCAATTGTCAGCATTATTTGGTTTAAACGGTACAGATCATCACTGTCAGTGCACAAAAGTCGCACCAAAATATCGAACTGGCCGGCTAGACCGTGAGCTTGAATTATTTCGGGAATCTTTTTTAAATCTTCGACCACCCTCGGCAGGCTCCTCTGTTCAACGCTCAGTGCCATAAACACCGTCAGTGGATAACCCGCGGCCTCACCATGCACTCGCCGATCATAGTTTTTTAGCACCCCGTTTTGTTCCATATTGTTCAACCGCGCATAAATAGTGTTGCGAGCTAAACCCAGCTTTTCTGCGAGCGCGGCAATCGAAGACCTTGGTCGCTCTATTAAGGCCAACAAAATTTTTCTATCTGTATCATCAATCTTCAACATACTGTTCAATTATAGCCATCCTTCAAAAAGGGAACTGAACATTATGCTAAATATTTTTTTAACTGATTGCGTGATCTGACACTTTGTCTATATATTAAGGTTCACTATATGTCTCTACACAGCAGATCTCTACGCAGTAGATCCGGTGCAGTAGTAGCAGTAGCAGTAGCAGTTGTCTCAGCGCAGAGCATAGATAGCAAACAGATATATTTTCAATGTCGATATTGGTGAAAGCCTGGAGGTTTAAAGATGAACCATATAGCTGACGATCCACAGCAGGTGCTAACCCCTGAGGGAGTGCGTGAGCCTAACAGCGTGCTTGACCCATATCTCAAAGACGTTGATGCTGAAATGCTGGCTAAACTTTACACCGAAATGCGCACCGTACGCCGCTTCGATGAAGAAGCGTTCGCTCTAACGAGGCAGGGGCAGCTGGTGCTGTGGGCGCCTCTTCTCGGGCAGGAAGCGGCTCAGGTCGGATCACTACGCGCCCTATCAAACGACGACTGGATTTTTGGAAGTTATCGAGAGCACGTAGCGCCTCTGTTACGCGGAGCAGATATCGCAAAATGGTTAAAAACTTGGAAGGCGCATGAATACGACTCTTGGGATCCGCACCAGATCAAGGTCGCTAACATGCAGATCATTATTGGCGCACAAACTCTGCACGCAGTCGGTTATGCAATGGCTGCGAAGCAACGCGGCCTCGACGACATTGCGGTCACGTACTTTGGCGATGGAGCAACGAGCGAAGGTGACGTCAGCGAAGCACTAGTTTTTGCAAGCGCATACCAAGCTCCAACAATATTTATTTGTCAAAACAACGGTTATGCAATATCGGAGCCGGTCGATGTGCAAGCAAAGTATCCGTTGTATTGGCGCGCTCGCGGTTTTGACATTCCGACGATGCGTGTAGACGGTAACGATGTGCTCGCGATGCTTGCCAGCACCCGGATCGCAGCCGAACGTGCACGCCTAGGCAAAGGCCCAACCTTTATTGAGGCAATGACCTACCGGGTTGGGCCACACACAACCACTGATGATCCCTCAAAATACCGCAATAAAGAAGAAGAAGCCGCTTGGCGTGAGCGTGACCCGATCAGCCGCCTCGAAAAGTATCTAGAAAAACAGTTTGAAAGTTTAGGGGAATCTTTCGCAGAGATACGCGATGAGGCAGACAAAAAAGCAGACGCGATAGCCGCCCAGATGCGGGCTGGCATCAGCGATGTGCAACCGGGAAACGCCAGAAACATGTTTGACAGCGTGTATGTGCAAGAAACTAGTCGCATAGCTAAGCAGCGAGCACAGCACAATATGTTGATTGACAGCCTGGCCGGTTCAGACAGTTCAAACGGTGGGGAGTAGCGAAATGCTTGAAAATAATGCAGAAGTTGAAATTAGCACAGAAGTTGGAACCAGCACAGAAGTTGAAACCAGCGCAGAAGTTGAAGTCAGCACAGAAGTTGAAGCCAGCACAGTCGCTGCAACAAGCGCTGGAGCTGAAAGCAACACAACTGTTGAAGCTAACGTAGCGGTTGAAGAGCTGCAGCTGGGCAAGGCGATTAACGCGGCGCTCGCAGACAGTCTCGAAGCTGACAGCAACGTGTTGCTAATGGGTGAAGATATTGGCGCTCTCGGTGGTGTCTTTAGGGTGACCGAAGGCTTGCAGGCTCGCTTCGGCAAGGACCGGGTGCTTGACTCACCGCTTGCCGAGTCTGGGATTGTTGGAACCGCTATCGGCATGACATATGCTGGTTTGCGCCCTGTTGTTGAGATTCAGTTCGACGGTTTTATCTACCCTGCTTTTGACCAGATTGTGGCGCAACTTGCCAAACTTCACTACAGATCAAAGGGCGCGCACAGGGTACCGATAACTATCAGGGTGCCCTTTGGCGGGCATATTGGGTCTGTTGAGCATCACTCTGAGTCACCCGAGAGCTATTTTGCGCACACGGCTGGTTTGCGTGTGGTCACGGCTTCAAACCCTCAAGAGGCATATTCGATGTTGCGGGCAGCGATCGAGTCAGACGATCCCGTGTTGTTTTTTGAGCCGAAATCTAAATACTGG
>DATJCC010000097.1:0-10995 GCA_035514995.1 Microbacteriaceae bacterium | reverse complement strand
TGGACCAACGCCTCTCGTTGGAGCCGACATTGAAGTGCCAGATCTGCGCGGAGGCTTTAGCCATTTGATAGCCGCTTTAACCGCTAGTGGTCAGTCTAAGGTGTCTAACATCGGAATCATTTCGAGAGGGTACGAAAACTTTATTGAAAAGTTGCGGCTTCTTGGAGCGGACTTTATCTACGAAAGCTAGTAAGTCTTCGCGACTAGAACTTGATATTGCGAGATAATGGGATCCATGCCACAAACTGTGAAAATCAAGAGCAGAAGTTCCGCAGAAAAAAAACGCCCTGGCGCTTTTGCGATTCTGGCCGCCCTAATTTTACCGCTTTGGTCTTTGATGGTGCAGTATAGATTCACACCTGAATCAAACCTGCCAAAACGAGGACCCTTTATACTTGCTCCTAACCACTACAGCGAAATTGACCCTTTAGTAATGGGAGCCGCGGTTTGGCATTTGGGTCGTTTGCCAAGGTTTATGGCTAAAGCCAGTCTCTTTAAGGTGCCAGTGCTCGGCTGGCTTTTGAAGGCGACCGGCCAGATCTCGGTTGAGCGAACAATCGCGGGAAGAGACACCGCCGGTAATCCAATTAACCAGGCAACTGCTTTGATAGAACGCGATTCGGGTGTGATTGTTTACCCTGAAGGCAGTCTTACAAGAGACCCAGATCTTTGGCCGATGAGGGGTAAGACCGGTGCTGTCAGGCTCGCTTTAGAAAGCGGGATTGCCCTTTATCCGGCAGCTCACTGGGGCACCCAGAAACTAATGCCTAGGTATGGCAAACGGATCTACCCCATACCACGCAAGAAAATTGTTGTAGCGATAGGCGAGCCAATAGATTTAAGCGAATTTCAAGGCAAACCGATAGATCAACGCATCGTCACAGCGGCTACCGAAAAGCTCATGCAAGCGATTTCTGAGCTTTTAGGTCAGTTGCGCGGAGAAACACCACCCAAAGAACGTTGGAATCCTGGCAAAAAAGGTCAAAGCGAGACGGGCAGATTTCAATGACCGAGCAGATTAGAAAATTAAGACTTGGACTTAGTAAAAACAAAGGTCGAAAAGTTGCGGTTCTAGGAGCCGGTAGCTTTGGAACAACTTTTGGAAAGATTCTCGCAGATGCCGGAAACGATGTCACAATTTGGGCGCGCAGACACGAAATTGCAAACGAGATACAGGTCGCTAAAAGAAATTCTAAATACCTTCCAGGAATAAACCTTCCGAAGGGTTTACAGGCCACCTCTGATCTGCCACAGGCACTTCAGGGTGCGCAAATGGTTTTTCTAGCTGTTCCAAGCAGCACGGTAAGAGAAACATTAAAAAGCATTAAACCCTATTTGCAGCAGAGCACGATTCTGGTCAGTCTTATTAAAGGCGTTGAGCAGAAAACCAATTTGCGCATTTCAGAGATTATCGCCGACACTATTACTATAGAGTCGGAACGCATAGCAGTGGTTTCAGGGCCAAATATTGCTCTAGAAATTGCACAAGAACAACCAACTGCTGCAGTCGCCTCGTGTGTCGATGAAGACATTGCAAAAGAAGTCGCGATTGCATGCACCGCAGACTACTTTCGCACCTATGTAAACACAGACGTTGTCGGCACAGAACTGGGCGGGGTGCTTAAAAACCTGATCGCTCTAGCCATCGGAATAGTTGATGGTGTTGGTTATGGGGAAAACACTAAAGCAGCGATAATTACACGCGGCTTAGCAGAGATGACTGATTTCGCGGTCGGTCTCGGAGCAAATCCCGCCACTATGAGCGGGTTGGCAGGGCTGGGAGACTTAATCACTACGTGCCAATCGCCTCTCTCACGAAACAACACAGCGGGCAGGTTAATTGGGCAGGGATACTCTTTAGAAGAAACCCTTGAACAAATGTCACAAACCGCCGAAGGTATAACCTCGGTCACCCCAGTTTTAGCTATAGCTAAAGAACGCGGCATCAAAATGCCAATTGTCGAGCAGGTACAAATGGTTTTGGAACAACAAATGCGACCCAAAGATTTAGGACCACACCTGACAACTGAAGATGCTGTGCCGATTCCTGAGGTCATTAAACCAGCTGGTCAAAAAAGTGGGTTTAGAGGCCTGTTTAACAAACTGAGGGGACGAGGCTAATGAAAAAAAAGGTTGTTTTACTTTTTGGTGGCCGCTCAAGCGAACACGAAATCAGTTGCGTCACCGCGACCGGGATCCTAGGCGCATTGGATCGAGATCTTTACGACCCCTTGATGGTTGGGATAACCAAAGAGGGAGGCTTCGTGCACGTCAACGAAGACGATGTGAACTTTAAATTAGACCCGCACAATATGCCGGTTGTACAAGACAACGGGACTCGTGTTTTTTGGCCTGAATCTGCGGTCTCACGTGAGATGAGAGTTGCTGATGTTTCAGGCAAGATTAGCTCGCTCGGTCAGGTTGATGTTGTTTTTCCTGTTTTGCACGGACCATTTGGTGAAGACGGAACAATCCAGGGCATGCTAGAGCTTCTAAACATTCCGTATGTTGGCTCTGGTGTGCTCTCGTCTGCGATGTGCATGGATAAGCACATCGCAAAAACAATCCTGCAATCAGTTGGCATAGACGTAGCTCCGTGGCGAAGTATTACGCTTACGGAATATAAAAATTTGAAGGATTACTCGCACCTAGATGAAGGCCTCACATACCCAATTTTTGTGAAACCCTCTCGCGCTGGTTCTTCAGTTGGGGTGAGCCGTGTCACAGAAAAAGCCGAGCTTAAAGAAGCTATTGAGATTGCTTTCAAAGAAGACCACACGGCTCTTATAGAATCTGGAGTTATTGGTCGTGAAGTAGAAATTGCAGTTTTGCAGGGGAGACCAGGAATGCCTCCGAGAGCAAGCACTGTGATAGGTGAAATAGTTTTTCAGGGTAAAGACTTTTATGACTACGAAGCAAAATATTTAGGCTCTGAAGGAGTCAGACTTGAGCTTCCAGCAAAAGTGTCTGCATCCGAGTTGCAACTTCTAAGTGAGCAGGCGATAAAAGCCTATAAAGTGTTGCAGTGTTCTGGCCCGGCACGCATCGACTTCTTTTTAACTGCAGACGGAGTGATTTTAAACGAATTAAACACTATGCCAGGGTTCACGCCGATATCAATGTATCCGCAACTTTGGCATCATTCAGGTCTTGAATATAAAGAGCTAGTGACTGAATTAATAGAGTTGGCCACTGAAACCGTTCGTTGAGAATGCTGCGTTAAAGTTTCTAACTCTAACCAATTTCGTCGTAAAGATCCAAGCAGTGTCTTTCTTGCGGTAGGTGCGAGACGGCTGAACTTAATTCGAGCAGAGTCTCAGTTCCACTAACAATCTCAGAATCGACAAAAACTTCAAGGCCGGGTGACCTTCCATAAGCTTCAAAACGATAAAGCGGGTCACCGCTTGGGTCAATTATCCAGTCTATGCCGTTTACGCTAACGCACCTGTCAGTTGTTGGGCCGCTGGGAACTATCCCACAAAAAAGTTCTATCGCTGAAGGATCGCCCCAAGCACCGGTTGATTGCGCGTTTGTGCGTCTTTGTTCCTGCTCAGCAACAACATCGGGTAAACGAATTATTACCTCAGCACAGGCTGGATCATTGGCATCAACAGCAGGCTGTAAGGGAACTTCTGATGCGCTGCAGGCAGCGAGAGAAGCGCCCAAGATTAGAGCGAGTGCTGTGGCTGGAACGATTTTAGAAAGAGAAGATAAGCGGTGCACAGTTTCAAAGTTTAAAGGACTAGTCTGTGGTTAGAGTGAGCGCACTTAAACACTCTGAACGCACTGCAGGGTCACTCGAGTCTCTTTTAATGAGATCGAAAATTAATTTTATGCGATTGGCAACTGTGTGACGATGCACTTCGAGCACGTTAGCTGTGGGGCTGTTTTGACCGTGATGTTGCAACCACACCCGCAGGGTGTTTTCTAGGTCTTCTGCATACTGTTCGTCATGACGACGAATTGGTGCAAGCAGAAGTGTTGCACGTCTGTGCGCTTCTTCGCTGTCGTAAAGAAGTTCAATTAAGCTTCCGCTTTTTTCTTGAGAATAAACAACTGCATTTTCTCCTGTGCTTTCAGAGGCTGCGATTTGGTATGCAGTTCTGGCTTCATCTAGAGCTTTTTGAAGATAATCTAAATCGCTCACTCGAGAGATACCCAGCGAGAATTTTTCAGCTTCGCTTAACGCAACTAGCTGCGGTAGCGAAGCTGAAGGGATGAAAAGAACAGAGTCAGACTGGTAGCCCGCAAAAATGGTTCCAGGGTTAACCGCCACAAAACCACGCAAATGCTCTAGATGAGATTGCGTGAGAGTGTCTTTTGGCCCTAAAAAACACACCCGTACGCTTTTTGAAACTGCACCCAAACCCGCTGACAACATTATTTCTGCTGCGAGCTCTGTTTCGTGACTCAAGAGCAATTCAAAAATTACATTCTGTATCTGCGACTCCCCTTTCATAAGATAACGCTGTTGCTCTAAGTAGACGGAGGCTAAAGCAGTCACAAACTCGATTACTCCGCGCTCAGCGTGATCAAGTTGAGCGCTACTTTCAACTATTAGAACTCCCAAGCTGCCGAGCGATCCGGGAATCGTCTGCAAATGGATGTGCACTCCGTCATGGGCGGTCGTGGTATTTGCGTGATCACCGCGCTGCGAGAGACTTTTAACAGCTTGTTTAACCCAGTCAGCTGAAGCAAGCTGTTTGGCGTTTGGCGGTGAAGCGTATGAGATGTTTCCGGCGGTTGTCGCAAGTGCGGCCCACCTGCCAAGTTTCTGGGTTAGCGTGTCAAGCGCTTCATAAACTCCGCGGCCTCTAACAGCAGCTCGTGCAATACTTCTTTGCGTTTCGAGGCTCCATGTGTTTCGTGCATAAGATTTTGCAGCAAGCAGCCTGGCAGCAGTTAATGAGATCTGTATAAAAGGAGTGTCATAGGGCACCCGAAAAAGCGGCAAATTGAATTTGTCACAAGCGTCGATTAAAGCTGTCGGTGTGCGCTCATAAACGATTTCGACACCAAAACCAAGAGCCGCGACACCAACATCGACAAGTTTTTTGACGTAGTCATTAAAACTGTCACTGCTATGAAACTCTTTAAACTGGGCCCCAGTGGTTAGCAACACAGTGCGTGGGGTTAAAAACGATGAAGGGTCGGCTAGGTCGCTTCCATGCACCCACTGCACATCAGCTTCTGCGGCAAGTGGAGTTTCTTGAGACCAAGTTCCGGCTATCAGCACAAGCCCAAGTTCATAGCTTCCAAGAATATCCCCCAAAGGAATGGTTTCGGGTTGACGTAAAAAGATAGTTGAAGATGAGGATCTTTGCACTGAAATAACCAACAATCATATTGCGTGACACTGTGTATAAAAGATTTTATCACATTCGCCATAGTGTCAGTCGAGCGGGGTGGCTATGAGAGATATTCTGAACGTAGCAATAATGCAACTTAAACACTGTACAAGGAGGAATTCGAATGTCTGAAACAGTCATCACTGGTGGGCCGTCTTTACCACAAGAGCGCAAACTAGTTACAGCGATACCAGGGCCAAAATCAGAGGAACTTCTCCAGCGCAAAAATAACGCTGTGCCATCAGGCGTGGGTGTAGCGTTACCAGTGTTTACAGTTGCCGCAGGTGGTGGCGTCATCGTCGATGCAGATGGCAACTCACTGATCGATCTTGGAAGCGGAATAGCCGTCACCGGTGTGGGTAACTCAGCACCTCGAGTTGTTAAAGCAGTACAAGAACAGGTGGCAAAGTTCACTCACACCTGCTTCACAGTCACTCCATACGATAACTACGTCGAGGTCGCTGAAAAACTAAACGCGCTGACCCCCGGTGATCACGAAAAGCGCACAGCCCTCTTTAACTCCGGCGCCGAAGCCGTAGAAAACGCTATCAAAATAGCTCGCCATTACACCAAAAAGAACGGCGTAGTAACCTTCGATCACGCGTTCCATGGCCGCACAAACCTGACAATGGGTATGACAGCAAAAAATATGCCATACAAAGATGGCTTCGGGCCATTCGCACCAGAAGTTTACCGTGTCACCGGATCATATCCATTCCGTGATGGGCTAAGTGGAGCAGAAGCTGCAGCGAACACCATCAACCAGGTAGAAAAACAAATCGGAGCGTCAAACCTCGCCGCAATAATAATCGAACCCATCCAGGGTGAGGGCGGCTTCATTGAGCCAGCAGAAGGTTTCCTCCCCGCAATACAAGCCTGGGCTAACGCCAACAACGTGGTTTTCATACTTGACGAAGTACAGACAGGTTTTGCACGCACCGGCAACATGTTTGCTGCCAACCACGAAGGTGTCGTGCCAGATCTCATTACCATGGCAAAAGGAATCGCTGGGGGTCTACCACTTTCAGCAGTCACCGGTCGCGCAGAAATCATGAACTCCGCACACGCAGGCGGACTCGGCGGAACCTACGCCGGAAACCCTCTTGCTTGTGCCGCTGCTCTTGCCACAATCGAAACCTATGAAGAAGAAGACCTCACCACACGCGCAAACGAAATCGGTGAAGTGATCCGCAACTTCTTCGTTGAAATCCAAAAAACAGATGACAGGATCGGCGACGTCCGCGGGCGCGGAGCAATGATGGCGGTAGAGTTTGTAAAATCTGGAAGCAAAGAACCAGAAGCAGATCTCACCTCTCGCATAGCTAAAGAAGCGGCTCAACAGGGCGTTCTGACACTCACCTGTGGAACATATGCAAACGTGGTGCGCTTCTTACCACCGCTTAGCATTTCAGACGAGCTACTCACAGAAGGTCTCGAAGTAATCGCAAACATTATCAAAAGCTAAACAAACCGAGTAAGTTTGAAAGAAAAGCAGGAGAAAAAATGGGAATAAACGTTAAAGAAAAAGAACTTCTCGATCGCGTTCAAACAGGTCTCGGCATCGGCGGAGTTTGGCAAGAGTCATCATCAGGCAAAACCATTGATGTGCACGACCCGTCAACCGGTAAGGTAGTAAAATCTATCGCCGACGCAACAGTAGAAGATGCTGTGCGCGCACTCGACGCGGCGGTAGCGGCACAAGACGCATGGGCGGCAACTCCAAGCAGAGAACGCTCAAACATTTTACGGCGAGCATTCGATCTGCTAATTGAGCGTCGCGAAGAATTCGCACTCCTCATGTCAATCGAAATGGGCAAGCCCATCCAAGAAGCCCGCGGTGAAGTTAACTACGGTGCAGAATTTTTGCGCTGGTTTTCAGAAGAAGCAGTGCGCGTGCAGGGCGACTATCGCAAAAACCCTGAAGGCACTGGCAACATTGTTGTTTCACACATGCCAGTTGGCCCATGCTACTTCATCACTCCGTGGAACTTTCCACTGGCCATGGCAACCAGAAAGATTGCTCCAGCGCTTGCTGCTGGTTGCACAGTGGTTATTAAACCCGCTCAGCTGACCCCACTAACAACGGTCTTCTTCGCGCAACTTCTTGAAGAAGCAGGATTACCGGCAGGGGTTCTAAACGTAGTTCCAACATCGAAATCAGGCTCGCAGTCAGCTGCGATCCTTTCAGACCCGAGACTGCGCAAGCTCAGCTTTACCGGTTCGACACCGGTTGGAGTTAAACTGCTCGAGGCTGCAGCCCAGAACGTGTTGCGCACCTCAATGGAGTTGGGCGGCAACGCCCCCTTTATCGTTTTTGAAGACGCTGATATGGATCTTGCTGTTGAATCTGCTATGGTCGCCAAGTTTCGTAACATTGGTCAAGCCTGCACAGCAGCAAACAGATTTATTGTGCACGAAGATGTTGCTGATGAGTTCTCGCGTCGGGTTAGCGAAAAAGTTGCACAGCTCAGAGTGGGGCGCGGTGCCGAAGAAGGAAACGATATCGGAGCGCTAATCGATGATAAAGCGGTGGCCAATTCAGCCCGCCTCGTTGCTGATGCTGTCGACACTGGAGCCAAAATCACTACAGGAGGAAGCGCTATAGACGGACCGGGTCACTTCTTCCAGCCAACAGTTGTAGACGGGCTGAGCCCACAGTCGGCGATTATGCGGGAAGAGATTTTTGGGCCAGTGCTCGGAATTATCCGCTTCAAAACAGAAGATGAAGCAGTAGCAATAGCTAACGGAACAGAGTATGGGTTGGTTAGCTATGTTTTCACTGAAAATGTGCACCGCGGTCATCGGATGATAGAAAACCTTGAAACCGGCATGATGGGGCTAAACACCGGCCTCGTCTCAAACGCTGCCGCACCTTTTGGAGGGGTGAAGCAGTCTGGACTGGGCCGTGAGGGTGGCCGCGAGGGAATTCATGAGTTCTTGCAAACGAAGTACTCACTACTCCCACGCTAAATTACTAAGCTCAGCCGGCAACACTCATAACTAAATCGCGAAACTCTGCTCACTCTAATTCCGCCCACCACAGGGTGGTTTCACCGTAACGCTTCTGTTTAATTTCTTGTAAACCCTCAGGCCAAACGGGAGCAGAGTTTCGCGAGCTACGCTCAACCATAACGACGGCGTTTTGCCGCAAATGGGGCACTAGATCCTCTAAAAGACTAGCTAAAGATGCATCTTTAAACTCGTAGGGGGGGTCGATAAACACAAGATCCCACGTCGCAGTCTCTTCTTTGTCTGCGAAAAAAGTAGTTGCACTTGCGCGCAAAACTTTAAGAAGAGTAGACGTAGGATGCCCTGATGTAGCATCTGGTTCTCGCGAATTTTGTGAGAGCATTTTGAGGGCAGCTTGAACGTTCTTCTTTAAAATCTCAGCGGCGGGGGCGTGCTTTTCGAGAAGCAGAACCTCACTAGCACCGCGACTTGCTGCCTCAATGCCTAAAGCTCCTGTGCCTGCAAAAAGATCTAAAACACGAGCGTCTTCAATGGCGTCCCAAGACTCGAGGGTTGAAAACATTGCTTCACGCACACGGTCACTCGTTGGGCGGGTGCCGCTTTTGGGAACGCGAAGGGTTAGCGAACGAGCTTTGCCTGAAATGATGCGTGTCATATTAGCGATCGTACTATTACCACCTTCTAAGAGGCTCACACCCACTCTTATCGGTAGGCTTGAAGCATGGCAACGATCTCTCTAAACACCAACCTTGACCGGGTGCTCGGAGATAAAACTGCCAAGGAGTTCGTCAAATCATTTGGCATAGAAACGGTAAGGCAACTGTTAGAGCATGCGCCACGAAGATACCAAAAACGTGGTGAGCTGACTCCGCTCTTTGACCTTCCTTTAGGCGAGACCGTGACGGTTTTTGCGCGCGTAGAGGCGGTGCAGGAGAGACCTATGCGAAACAAAAAAGGCAGCATTTTAGAGGTCACAATAACAGACGGCCCAGATCGTATGAAACTCACTTGGTTTAATCAAGCTTGGCGCAACCGTGAGTTAAAACCCGGGGTGCGGGGCATGTTCTCTGGAAAAGTAACTGAGTTTCGTGATGTTAAACAGCTTTCGCACCCTGATTATGATCTGATCGATGAAGCGGCCGACGCTCTCGCAGCCAATGATCCGTTAAAAGCTCAGGCTTGGGCAATGACGCCTGTACCGATTTATCCCGCTACTGCAAAACTTCGTAGTTGGGTGATAGACAGGTCAGTAAATATCGTGCTCGATGCGTTAACTGATCTTGATGATCCTCTACCTTTTTGGGTTTTAGAGGCTTTAAAGGCTCAAGATGAGTGGATCATGTCGATTAAAGACGCTTACGAAGCGGTGCACCGGCCACAAAGTGACGCAGAGTGGAGGCTCGGCAGGCAGAGCCTAAAATTTCGTGAAGCATTTGAACTTCAATTAGGGCTTGCTTATCGCAAAGAAAAAGTTCGCGCACTAACAGGCGTGCCACGGCCAAAAGTTGCTGGTGGATACTTAGACCGGTTTGATGATTCTTTGCCCTACACACTCACAAGTGATCAAAAAGAAGTCGGCGATGTGATCGCTACCGACATGGCTAGCGGATCGCCCATGCACCGACTTTTGCAGGGTGAGGTGGGGTCGGGAAAAACCCTTGTAGCCCTTCGCGCAATGCTACAAATCGCCGATTTAGACGGCCAGGCAGCGCTTTTAGCCCCGACAGAAGTTTTAGCCAGCCAACACTTAAGATCTATAACAGAGCTGCTCGGTGAGGAACTAACAAAAGAACTGCATCCAACCCTTTTGACGGGTCAGCTGGGAGTAAAAGAGAAGAAATCTGCTCTCTTGGCTCTCGCATCAGGAAAAGCGAAAATTGTTATCGGCACGCACGCTTTAATGAGTGAAAATGTTACCTTCACTGACTTAGGGCTAATCGTGATAGACGAACAACACAGGTTTGGGGTTGAGCAGCGAGAAGCATTACGACGCAAAGGGCAACTACCACCGCACGTGCTAGTCATGACAGCAACACCAATACCACGCACTATCGCGCTGACAGCATTCGGAGACCTGGAATTTTCTACACTGAAAAAAATGCCCGCTGGTCGAGCAAAGATTACTACACATGTTGTGCCTCTTGCTGAACACCCACACTGGCTCGAAAGAGCTTGGGGCCGGGCAGCCGAAGAAATCGAGTCGGGACGACAAGTCTATGTGGTGTGCCCAGCGATTCGAGAAAAAGAAACTGAGGGTGTTCCAGATACCGAGGGTGATCCAGATGAAGCGGCTTTAGACCTTGAAAGTTCATTAGTTCTTGCCAACGTTGAAGAAACTCTCGCCAACATTCAAAGACATCCGGTTCTTGGCAAGATCGCCTCACATGCGTTAACTGGTGAGATGCCAAGCGACGAAAAAGATGCAACTATGCGATCTTTTGCTGATGGATCAATAAAATTACTCGTTGCAACAACCGTTATCGAAGTTGGGGTTAACGTGCCAAACGCATCAATGATGATTGTTTTAGACGCAGACAGGTTCGGTGTTTCCCAACTGCACCAGCTGCGAGGCCGGGTAGGGCGAGGTGAGCATGCCGGTCTGTGTCTCTTTGTTACGGAAGCACAAACCGGCACCCCAGCACGCGCCAGAGTTGAAGCGGTGGCTTCGACTCTAGAC
>DATJCC010000096.1:0-3580 GCA_035514995.1 Microbacteriaceae bacterium | reverse complement strand
GCAACTAATTGAACGAGACGAATAAGAATATCTACTAGTACCTGTTTTCAAGCAGCTCTCCAATTAAGATTTCACAACTTTTTGTAGCAGTTTTTGATGCTCGCCAGGTTTGTGTGTCTAAGAGCGGATTTGCTTCAAAATCGCGCCAATATTTAAGCTCTTTGACCGCCGTTTCTAATAACTCTTCACGACTTGCCCGGGAGCCTGCGCAACCAAGCCGTGTTGCTTGGTCTAGCCCTCTGCCGCCAATCAAATATTCCAATCTTGTTATGTCTGCTGCCGATAGACTCAGCTGCCTACCATTTATTTGACCAAGAAGTCTCATTTCATCAAAGGTGTGTGTGGCATTCATTTCTTCGTCGACCGAAAGCAAGATTTCTTCCGCACCTGCAGTTTTGTTACTGCGCAAAAGTTTATGCAAAGCAAGCATCACCGAGTGCGCTTTTAAGGCGCTCTGTCTTTGTTTGAAGTGCACATCTATTATTCTTCTTAGCTCCTCTAAACCGCTACGCCTGATGAGTTCTAAAGAAAGCTCCTCCGAGTCTCTAATTCCACCTCGAATAGAGGCGAGAGCTAACCGGATACCGTACATTCCAAACCGATCAACAAGGTTTATCCTTGTTTGTTCGGTCGGTAGCGACTCCCCTTTGGCCGTTATGAAACGTTCAGCTGTCATAAGCAGTTTGTGAGTTTCTTCAGGGTCTATCTCAGCCAGTTTTCGAAAAATACTAAACTCTGATTGTCGTAGCGTCATAGCTCCCATGCCTAAAAGGCCTGCCACAGGCACAATTGTTTCACAGACTTGTTTAAGTTCTGGATGGTTGCGTAATTTTTCTACTGTCTCATTGATTGACAGCATGGCTGTGAGCCTGCCCGAAGCTAATTCGTCGGCTCTTGAAAGAACAGCAATCGACGCAATTGAGGCGTTACCGTGTTTAGTGTGTTCGTGTAAGGCTCTCATATATTTAATGTCAGATTCGTGTAGGGATCTTAATAAATATACGACTGCGTCTGCGCCGCTTGCGCCTCCGTCGGGAAGTAAAAAATCGTCTGTTTGATGTGATAAATCCTGTGAAATAGACGCTATCCCCGGAGTGTCAATGAGAGTAACCCCTTCTATGCCTGGAGCGGGCCATGTTACGTCGATTCGTTTGTATTGAGTGGAGTGGATCGCACTAAGTTCCAGTTCTAAGCGGTCATCTTGCCGTTTCGCCGGCAGGTTTATTCTTTTGTCATCCTGTAGCGTTCCTGTTATTGTCGGAATGTTTCCCTGGTGATACCACGTCACAATTTTTGTGCATTCTCGTGAGTCGGTCGGAGCTACTCTTTCCCCCAAAAGCCCATTCAACAGAGTTGATTTTCCCGCTTTTAAAGATCCTACTAATGCAATTCTCAGTGGTTCTTCAAGTCTAACTTCGAGATCATTTAGCCGCTTTAGCATAGCTACATCATTAGAGTACAGTTTCTTTGCTGAGGCTACCAGTGCTTTAACATTAGTAAGGGTTAATGATGCTGTTCTTTGTATGTCCATAGTTTTCACTGTGAGATCCGCTCCTTAAGTTGCAAGCCTTTGTTAACTGGTGCAATATTTGTTAGCTTTAGTGCCATTTCAGCAAGGGCCCGAGTTTGAGCTAGTTCGCGAATAAGATGTTCTTCACGTAGTGATTGAGCTGACTTAGGGAGGCCACTGACTTCTTTTGCACTACTGATAGAAGCTTGGAGTGAGTCTTTCAGATCTTCAGCAACCTGAACGAAATGGTCACGCAGGGTTCTTCTGATACGCCCCATACGATCTCTCGATTCCTTACCGACCTGAAATATGGCTTCATCTATTAGTTTCCTAACAGCATTCTTTGCCTCTTGGCGACGCTGTTCTAGCCTTTGTGAAGCATCTTGTCGATAGGCAAAACCTCCCATGATGAGACCGGCTGCGATAGATAGCGGGTTGACTAACGCCATCCCCGCGAGCGTAGTCATGAGACCAAACATTAAAACCCCGCCATAAGAACCTTTCAAACCAATCATTATTTTTTGACCTATCATGAGCTTCCCTGATTTAACTAGATCAAGTCCACCGATGGCGCCTAGCGCGTCGTCTACACCGTCTAGCTCTAATTCTGGAATAACCTTTTGTCCATCTACAGCAAAGTGTTCAGCAACGACTTCTGCCAGGTGAATACTCCTCTTGTGTGCCCAAACAAAGTTGTCTGAGACTGCTTGAGTGATTGATTCTGCAAGCCACTCCCCAATGGAGTCCCAAACTTTTCCTGGATCACTCGCATCAATCAGGTCTTCTGCTTCTTTGCCAACATTTCTTAGTCTGTCACGTAAATCAAACTCAATGTCCGCGAGCAGGTCCCCTGCCCCATCTGTCAGAGTTTGCTGCCATCTCGCCGATCTTTTAGCTAGTTTTCCAGCGTTAGCTTCTGCACCTTTAAGCGTTTTGATGATCGCTTTCCCATTTTCTGGTTTTTTAATCATCTGCAGCTCTGATTCAAAAGCCAAAACTAGATGCTTTGCCGTAGAATCTATTTCTTCAGCAACGGAACGTTGTCGCATAGCAATCACATTACTTTTTAGATTGTTTTCGAGAAAACTTGTTAACACATCGATTTTTGATTCTTCTCTTAAAGATGTGTCATTTTCTTCTGACGCCAGATTGTATAAGAGCGAGGAGTTTGCGAGCATCGGAATATTTATGTTTGCGTTGCGAAGATGTTCAGCATTCGTTTCAACTATTTTTCGCCATTCATGTTGCAAATCAGTTTTGCTAACCACACAAATTGTACGTTTGCACAATGCTGTAGCCTGTTTTAAAAATGATATTTCTGGCTCAGTAAATTCCTGTGTCGCATCAGTCACCATAATTGCTGCGTCTGCCTGTGGCAATAGCGTTAAATTAGTAGCAGCCCTAGTCTGAGCACGCCCAACACCTGGTGTGTCAATAAAAGTAAAACCCCTGCTCAAAATTGGTCTAGGAAGTTTCACTTCAGCGTGTAAACGGCCCAAGAGACCTGTCTCCCCAGCTAACTCTGTGACGTGTTGACGAAGTTTACCGAGTTCCACTTCTGCCTTTATATGTCCTTTTTCTTTCCCTAAATCTGTGATCAATGAAGCAGATGTCTCTTCGCCCCATTTAACAACCGTTGGAACAGAAGTAGCCAAGACATCATCTACAGGACAAACGGGGGCATCTATTAAAGCATTAACAAGTGCACTTTTGCCCTGTTTAAACTGTCCAACAACCACAATCTCCACTTCTGTGTTCATCAGTGTCACAGGGATAACCCTAAACTTTTTGTGCAACTCAGATCTACCGTGATTTGTAGCAATTTGACCGAGCTTGCCAGCAATTTCAGACAGCTGCTTTGCTGTGACTTTTTGCTTCTCGCTACTGGTTATTTCGTTGGGTGACATTTGTCTCTCGCTTCGTTGCTAGCTAGTACCCGCAAATGAACAATGAGATGGTGCTGCACCACCTTTAGGGGGTGTGGTGCAGCACCTGCTTATGTGGATATTAATTTCGCCGGTTACTTAGGCACCGAAGCTATAGGCGTCTACATCGACAAAGACGTCTGTG
>DATJCC010000095.1:0-1807 GCA_035514995.1 Microbacteriaceae bacterium | reverse complement strand
GTTTCACCTGCTACTTCGCACTGCTCATCAGACCCAAATACGCCTCGGTAACAAACAGCGTCACCGTTAAACGTCGCAAAAACTTCGTCACTGAGCGTGATCTTTGCGCTGATTCTCCCAAAGGGTTGCGCCCAGTCCGTTCCATTGACATCCCAATAAAACTCTTCGACACCCGTATCTTTATAGAACTTCGTAACGTCTCGCTGAGTGTATTCAAGCACATAAGTTTGTTTACCATGCACAAAACTGCCCTCGGGTACAGCAATAATGATTGACAAAAACTCGCCATACTCTTCAGTCTTATAGTTGCGCGGCTTTCCGTGCTCATCTGTCACTGATTTTACGTTCAAATCTGTGCTGTGGTCATCAAACACATGCGGAACGTCACGAATCACGCCACGGTTTTGGTCGAACTCCGGGAAAATGATTGTGATCACTTCAGTCGTTTTAAGAGTGGATCTCCCCTCTTCGTCTTTTGCGAGTTCGTAGACCGCATCAAAAGATTCGACCACGAAGTCGTTGACGTCTGCCCTGGCAGCGTCTGTTGTTTGAAAGTTTGCAACTAGTAAACCCGCTGCAGTTAAAACAAAAAGTACAGTTGTCAGCAAACGTCGCATACCAAGACCTTACTAGGTATGAAAGAATACCTGTGAGATACCTTCAACGACAGCTCTCTCATAGGCAGTAAGGAAGACCAAAGATGACTCAATACCCTAGCCTCTTCACCCCAATCCGGATTGGTGCACACAAGTTTTCTAACCGAATAATGATGGGGTCGATGCATTTAGGTCACGAAGAGCATCCGGATGGTTTTGAGCGCATGGCGGCTTTCTACCAAGAGCGTGTGCGAGGCGGCACCCGGCTAATCGTCACAGGCGGCATCTCGCCAAACACAGAGGGAGCTTTGTCTTTAGGCGGGGCTTCTATGCAAACCTCTGCAGATGCAGCGAAACATAAAATCATTACCGACGCTATCCACGATGCTGGCGGTACCGTACTCCTCCAGCTTCTGCATGCGGGCAGATACTCTAAACAGCCTAATCTCGTGGCACCCAGCGCTATACGCGCTCCCATCAACCAGTTTGAGCCGCGACAAATGAGCGAAGCCGACATTCTTCGCACCATCGACGACTACGCAACCGCATCTAAATTAGCTTTAGAGGCAGGCTACGATGGCGTTGAAGTTATGGGGTCTGAAGGCTATCTCATAAACACTTTTCTCGCACCCCTAACCAATCAGCGAACCGACCGCTGGGGAGGAGATGCGGCGGGAAGGCGTTTATTTGCACTCGAGGTGACCCGCGCCGTGCGCGAAGCTTTGCACCCTGATAGCATTCTTTCATTTCGCATCTCAATGACAGACCTCGTGCCCAACGGTTGCACTAACGAAGAGCTACTAGAACTTGCTGGTGAGCTCGAAAAAACCGGTGTCAATATGTTTGTTACAGGTATCGGGTGGCATGAATCACGCGTACCAACAATTGCAACCAGTGTGCCACGAGCCGCTTTTAGTGAGTTCACTGCGATGCTAACAAATCACGTCTCAGTTCCTGTTGCGGCGACCAACCGCATCAACACTCCAGAGGTGGCAGAAAGTATCTTAAGCTCAGGTCAAGCGGATCTTGTAGCACTGGCCCGGCCGTTGCTTGCCGACCCGGCGTTTGCGACAAAAGCGGGGCAGGGTCAGGCCGACACTATTAACCCGTGCATCGCATGCAACCAAGCTTGCCTAGATCACGTGCTCGCCGGGAAACTCACCTCGTGTCTGGTGAACCCGCGCGCAGGCAACGAAACCACTCTCGTTTTA
>DATJCC010000094.1:0-3950 GCA_035514995.1 Microbacteriaceae bacterium | reverse complement strand
TTAGGAGAAATCATGGCAGGCAAACTAGAAGGCAAAGTAGCTTTTATCACAGGTGCAGCACGTGGGCAGGGCCGAGCGCATGCGATCAAGCTCGCTGAAGAAGGCGCAGACATCATCGCTATCGACGTTGATCAGCAGATTGAAAACGTGCCCTATGCAACGGCAACAGCAGAAGAAATGAAAGAGACAGTACGTCTTGTTGAAGAACTCGACCGCCGCATAATCGCCGAAACCTGCGATGTGCGTGATTTAGACGCGATGAAAGATTTCGTTTCAAAGGGTGTAGCCGAACTCGGTCGAATAGACGTTGTTGTTGGCAACGCTGGCATCGACATCGTAGGCCCGTGGCATTCAATGTCACCAGAAATAGTGCGCACCACAATCGACATCAACCTGATCGGTGTCTGGAACACAGTAATGGCGTCTGTGCCCCACATGCTCAAAGCAGGCAACGGCGGCTCAATCATTCTGACAAGCTCCGCAAACGGTCTAAAAGCAGGGCCGTTCAACCTCGCTTATAACATGTCTAAATATGGTGTAACAGGTATGACAAAGAGCTTTGCAATGGAGCTGGCAAAAGACAACATTCGCGTAAACAGCGTGCACCCAGGTGGCGTTGACACCCCTATGGCACAAGGCATCATGGGCGTTGAAGACAGCGGCTTTGCGGTAGGGATGGAAGAAAACCCCAACCTTGCAGGGATGCTCTCACAGTGGATACCCGGGATGATGCCCGCACGCGAAATCTCTAACGCTGTGCTGTTTTTAGCGTCAGATGATTCTGCATGGGTTACAGGTCATGCGCTCGCTGTTGACGGCGGCCTATCACTGTACTAAACCCAAATCATCAAAATTAGCGAAGCAGACCGTGTGGGGTGCAACACTTCCCACACGGTCGCTTACCTACACACCGTCGCTGACATAATTGCAACCTGAAAGTGAGGCAGCGTGACAGAAGCAGACACCAGCGCAACAAACGCCAGTGCCATAAATAACAGTGCCACCAATAACAGTGCCATCAACAAAACCGCTACAGACAGCAACGCGACAGGCGACAACTGGAGTCTTGCCGCGAGCATGGCCAAAATAAAACAGCACGTCGTGGGTCGTGAGCGTGAGTTAGAGCTTGCACTAGCGGCGGTGGCTGCCGGCCGCGACCTCGTTTTAGAAGGACCCCCCGGAACCTCAAAAACAACAATGTTGAGTGCCATCACAAAAGAGTGGGGAATCCCCCTACTATTCGTTGAAGGAAACGCAGACCTCACCCCTGCAAAACTTGTTGGTCATCACAACCCTGCAAGGGTTTTAAAAGAAGACTACTCACCCGAAAACTTTGTGCCGGGACCCCTGCTTGAAGCTATGCAGCAGGGAGGCTTTCTCTACATAGAAGAATTTAACCGAGCGCCAGAAGACACACTAAACACTCTTTTAACTGCGATGGCTGACCGCTCAATAACAGTGCCGAGAATGGGAAGAGTTGAAGCTCTACCAACTTTTCGGGTAGTCGCATCAATGAACCCATACGACAACATCGGCACCACCAGACTCTCAATGAGTGTGCATGACAGACTAAACCGCATCTATATTGACTACCAAGACGAGCCACAAGAAATAGAGATCGTTAGGTTGCGTGCAGGTCTAAACGACTTACTAAAAAATGTTGCTGAGAGTGAAGACCTCGCTGAAAAAATAACGATAGACGCTGTCGCTGTCACCCGTGCAACGAGAGAACACGACTTCATACGGCAAGGTTCAAGTGTGCGCGGCGCGATAGACACAGCGATGATTGCAGGTCAACTGATCGGTTTAAGAGACATCAAAAGCGCACCTGACACTGAAGATGAAATCAAAGAATACAACGAACTTTTTTATGATGCGATGATAGTTGGGCTCTCTGGCCGCATCCACATCGACGAATCAGTCGAATACACGCCAGAACAGATGCTCCGCGAAATTTGGGAAGACCACTTCATCTTGGCACCAAACCAGACAGACCCCGGCTGAAGAGAAATTGCTGCTGAATCACCAATCCAAAAGCGCAGCAAAAAAAAGCATACAACAAAGGGGGCTCCACTAAAACGTAAACCTAAACAACTCGACGAAGCACCACTACTACACAATCTGACAGGCAGAGGCGCCGGCTCTTTGATAACTGCAACGGGTGACGATAGAGACGGCAGGAAAGCACCCCCGGGCGTGACAGCTCCCGGCGAAACTGATGAAGAAGCTGAGCTCAAAAACGTTTTTGAGCTCAAAACAAAAGATGAGGAGGTTGACACACGAGTGCACGAATTAGCCAGGCAAATAATGGAACGTCTCGCCGTGCCCAAACCTCGCATAGACGTTGGAGCGCACCGCGGTGACGGCCGCCTAAAAAGCGTTCCCTACAATTACGCATCAGACGAGATCGACTTAGATCGCACCCTTGAGGTTCTCACAGAAAGACCACTTCCAGACGATGAAGACATTTTGGTGCGTGAGAGGCTGCGCACCAAACGCTCTGTAGTGCTACTAGTTGACGTGTCAGGGTCGATGAAAGGTGAACGCATCACAACAGCCGCAGCTACAGTTGGAGCATTGGCGGCGGAGCTCAGCCACGACTCCCTCGCCGTGATAGCTTTTTGGAGTGACGCGGTAGTGCTTTTAAACCTAGGTGATCGTATCGAGCCGTTTAAACTGCTCGACACGATTCTGCGCGTGCCAACGAAGGGCCTCACAAACGTTGCATTCCCTTTAGAGATCGCTTTAGAGCAGTTGAAGAACGTGCCTGCATCACACTCGCGAGTAGTTTTACTATCTGACTGTGTGCACAATGCCGGCCCAGACCCCCGCCCTATAGCGGCGAAGCTGCCTCGAGTTGATGTGTTGTTAGATGCCAGTGGCGAAAAAGATGTAGATCTTGGTCGCGAGTTGGCCAGGCGCGGCAAAGGCATTTGCAAGGTGATCAACAATTACCGTGATGTCGCTCCCGCGATCTCACGAATGTTTGGTGATTAGTGCTGATTTGCGAATGATTATTGATTAATGCTTGTTAGCTAACTAAAGCGTCAACAAAAAATAGCACCAAAATAATTGGAGTTAGAGAAGCTCTAAGTTATTACAAATTCTTTAAAAACTATTAAACGTAAAATTTATTATCAAGAAATGAGGAAGATCATGAGTTTATGGCCATGGAAGCAAAACCCCTGGTTTGAGACGGTATTAGAAGCACAAAGACGGGCAAAAAGGTTTCTCCCGCCCTCTGTTTATGCGGCGCTTGTCGCTGGTAGTGAGCGTGGCGTGACGCCAAGAGAAAACATGGACGCTTTTGGGAAAATCCAATTTGCGCCGCACGTTGTAGATCACAAGCCTGATCGCGACCTATCAACAACGATCATGGGGATCCCCGTGTCAATGCCAGTAATGATCTCACCAACCGGGGTGCAAGCCATTCGCCCAGACGGCGAAGTTGCGGTTGCTCGCGCCGCCGCATCTAGAGGCACAATAATGGGTTTGAGCTCCTTTGCTTCAAAACCCGTTGAAGAGGTAGTCGCAGCAAACGAAAACACTTTCTTTCAACTTTATTGGACTGGCTCACGAGACCAGATACTGCAACGCATGGAAAGAGCGAGAGCCGCCGGGGCCAAAGGCATGATCGTCACAACTGACTGGTCTTTTTCGGTCGGTCGCGACTGGGGTAGCCCGCAGATTCCCGAAAAAATGGATCTAAAAGCTATTATCAAGATGGCTCCCGAAGGAATAATTCGACCCGACTGGACCCTCAAATGGTTATTGTCAGGTCTGCCAGATCTCACCGCACCAAATCTAAAACCTCTATCGGGTGACGCCCCAACATTTTTCGGGGCTTACGGTGAGTGGACGCAAACCCCTCCCCCAACCTGGGAAGATATCGAATGGTTGCGTGAAGAATGGGGCGACAAATTTATGTTGAAAGGTATCACCCGAGTAGA
>DATJCC010000093.1:0-3654 GCA_035514995.1 Microbacteriaceae bacterium | reverse complement strand
CTCCGCTGCTAGACGCACGAGCCTGGTTTATAACCGTGCTTGTGGCTACCGGAGTGCTCGTGTTGCTGGTCGCCAAAAAGAACCGTTGGATAATAGTTTCTTATCTTTTGGTTGTAGCGTTATTCACGCTTGCTTTAGGCTTTACCGGGCAGTTTAGAGATTTCTTGCTCGGGCCCTGGTACAGTGATGCGGCCCGTATCGCATCACTTCTCCCAATTGCGGCAATAATTCTCGCTGGAGTAGCCGTCAGTGTGCTCCACGACCTGCTGCAGGCAGGATTACGCACACTCAACAATCAACCTGAGGGGACTCCTGACAAAAAATATCTATCACGTATCGGAGCCGTTGTACTTGTGGCTCTTCTGCTCACTGGCGCTCGTGGTTCAAGCATCAACATGCAAAGCGGGTGGATGGCCGACCTGCATAGACCTGGTCAAGAAGCACACCTACTGAGCGATGATGAGCTGATTCTTTTAGAAAGGATCGCGCAAGAGGTGCCAGAAGAAGCAGTTATTGCAGGGGATCCATGGACAGGAACAGCTCTTGCCTTCGCTATTTCAGAACGAGAAGTGTTGTTTCCGCACCTGCAAGGAAACTTCAGTGCGGCATCGCTCGAATTGGCTGCAAACTTCAAAGATCTAGGCGTTGAAGCGTGCACGCTTCTAAACGAGCTGGAAATCGACTACATGCTTGATTTTGAGGGCGAGAGATATAACGCAGGTCGAAACAAGCCCGCCCAACGCTTTGACGGGATCAGACATATAGCTGATTCACCCGTGCTGACTGAAATCGACCGCGAAGGGGAGGCTGTGCTCTACCAAGTAGTCTGCGACTAACTGCTGCTGGGTTAACCGTGGTTGAATTAGCTATTGCTCGGCTAAATGTTGCTCGGCGAGCTATTGTTCGACTAGCTACTGTTCGACTAGCTATTTGTCAGACACGGTCGATGCTCGGATTAAACCGGATGCCCTCAAGCAGTTTTTTTCTCATCGTGCGACGGTGTTTTCTTTTTACCCCACCGCGCCTCATGCCAACAATCACCTGCGCACAAAACAATAGGTATCTCGCAAAGGAACCGTGATGCAGTCTAAAAGAAGCTTCATTGCGGATTCCATACTCGAACTTCCAGGCGTTTGAATCATCAATAACACCAAAGTTGACGCCCTTGTTTTCACCCATATCGTGCACTGTATGACTTGTGAGCACCTGCACCCCGGGGGTTTCTTTAGAAATGCGCAGAGTGTATTCGGCATCATCAAACCAGATGAAATACTCTTTAAAAGGTAAGCCGTGCTGCTCAATGACCCAACGTGGAATGAGAACAGAAACAAAAGAGCACTGATTTACGAGCACAGCTTCTTGGCCTTTTGCGATCAGCCTCGCCCAATCCCAAGTAGGAACAGGGTTGTTCATCTCACAAATTTCACCGTCAATAAATTTCACTAGAGAACAAGCAAAAGGGACAGGTTTCTCAAGCGCTTCACTAGCATCGGCGATACCGTCTAAAAGCTTTTCTAAGGCGTCAGGCGCTGGGTAGCCATCGTCATCCATAACCCAAACAAAATCGGCACCCAGATCGTAGCCTTTGCGCATTCCGGCAGAAAAGCCGCCCGCACCACCCATGTTTGTGGTTGAAGACACGATCTGAAGGTTTAGGGGGCTTTCTAAAGTTTTAAGGTATTTCGCTGTGCCATCGGTTGAAGCGTTATCAATTATCACCAAAAACTCGGGTTTTTTAGTTTGTGCTTCTAAAGATGCGATCACTTTTTTTAATTTTTCAAGACGGTTAAACGTAACAACGACTGCAGCTACACTAGCCATGATTTAAAAAGCCTTTCAAATCTTGTTCCCGCATCATCATGCTGATTAAGACGCGCAACCGCCTCTTTCTGGTCATGCCACACAGACTCCCGATATGTTTCTGAGCTCATCATCTTTTTGATCTGTGTGACCGCCTCTTTGATGAAAGGTCGAGCTGCTCGATCAAGCAACACACCACCCTCAACGATAGAGCTTTGCGACCCAACGTTTGCTGATAGAACCGGCACACCGGCAGCGTTTGCCTCAAAAGTTGTTAGCGTGATGCCCTCATTAATAGAAGAGATCACCAAAAGATCGCTATCTTCTAGAGTGTCTTTAACAGCGTGCGTTTCATCTCGGCGGAGCACGTTTTCAGTCAAATCATATTTTGTGATGAGCTCATCAACAATCTGACGCATCTCACCATCACCGTGCATGATAGCTCGCACCGGAACACCAAACTTCTTCAGTCGCGCCACGAGCATCAAAAAAACATCTGGTCGTTTCTGTCTAGAAAGCCGGCCAATAAAAGAAATCGTAAACGGGTTTTTTGGCTGTCTTGGTTTAAACGTTGCTTCATCGCTTGCTGTGAGTTTTGTTAATGGTGCCAGCATCAACCTGTCTACTGACACCCCCTGCTCGGCGCTCAACCATTCGACCAGTTGCGGCGAGATCACATGGTGTGTGTCAATATGATCATCAAACTGCACCGCAAGACCCGCATACCCGCCCTTTAGATATTCAATAATGTGCAAACTATCTACAACAGGGAGAGACGGGTTGACCCCTTTAAACCAGGGGAGCGCATGATAGAGCCAATAAGAGTGGTGAAGCACGACACCGGCGAGCGCAAAATTCTCGGTTATTGCCCGGGCGAGCTCCAGATCTGTCGCTCGGTCGGGTGATTCATAACTCAAAATTAGAAGCACGCAATGGTCAAAAACAGCAGAGTTTATTAAAGGGTGCACCGAAGGTTGATCGGTCACGATTACTGGTGTGAAACCCAATTTTTTGGCGAGTGTGATTGTTTCAAAAGCCCACTGCTCGGCGCCACCGGTTTGAAGCCAGTGCAGACCAAAAAGAATAGCGGGTTTGTCGCCCTTTTTAGGTTCTTTTAAAGCGCTCGCTTCAGGTGTTGTCACCCGGTTTGAAGTTCGCGGCATAGGAGCGTAAATTTCTCGCTCCCTCCGGCGCATAATCGTCTCTCGAGCAAGATCTAACAAAAGTGGCGAACGACGCTCAATTTCACGATAGACGTTGCGTGCCAGGGAGGGATTTGCTGGTGGTTTTGTGGTTGCAGGGGTGGCATCTGCGTGCGGTAAACGCACAACATAAACTTTTTCTGGCGAGTCTTGGGCGGTAGTCGGTGAATCTTTTGTTTGCGTCAGAGAGTCTTTTGATCGAGCCGGAGAGCCTTGGGCCTGAGCAAGATAGTCTTGTTCCGAGCGGTATTTGGTGCCGATCGCTAGGCTTTTGAAGCTTAATCGGCCAAGTTTTTTGGTGCCAGGAGCAGCAGATTTCAACGATTGGTCGTATGCGATTGCGGGCATCTGGGTTACATCACCAATCGATACCTCAAACGTGATTTCTTCACCCGGAAAAAGAAGAGCATAAACATTACACGCCGATTCCAGGTGTCTTTTTTGAGTTTCAGTCAGTGAACTTTGCCACTCTAAAGAGTTTGCAGAATCATTGTGCTTGGTGGGTTTAGATTCGGCAGGTTTAAATCCGGTTGTGATGGTTCCGGCTGCTTCGTTTCCAGTCTGCTCGATTTCTTCTGCACTGATTCCGCTTGTATTGATTCCGCTTAGTTTGCTTCTGTCTGTTCGGTTACCGGTGGGATTGATGAGAGTG
>DATJCC010000092.1:0-11530 GCA_035514995.1 Microbacteriaceae bacterium | reverse complement strand
TCGGGAGGAAGAGACTCTTTGACCACAAAGATTGCGGCGAGAAGCATTAGCAAAGCCAGCAGCGCAATAGTTGCTAACACCCCGCGCCATCCAAAAAAGAGACCGACCGCCGCCCCTATAGGAGGAGCAACAACAGGACCTAAGCCCACCAGCATCGCGATGAGGCTGAGCGCACGCACAGTGTCTGGTCCACGTGTCAGATCTGCTGCGATAGCTCTAGAAAGCACAACAGAAGCCGCCCCAGAAACCCCTTGAATTGCTCTCAAAATAATAAAAAACCAAATAGATGGTGAGAAGATAAGAAGAACGCCGGATAGCGCAAAAATCGATAGAGAAGCAATCAGTACTGGCTTTCGGCCAACACTGTCAGAAAGCGGGCCGAGAAATAACTGACCAACACCAAGACCCAGCAAAAATGTGGTGAGGGTTAGCTGGATTAAGTATGCAGGTGAGTTTAACTCGTCAGCTATATCTGTAAACGAGGCAAGATACATATCAGTTGAAAGGGGCCCAGTCATCGCAAAAAAACCTAAGGTTGCTGTTAATGATCTGGAAAGACCCTGCGATTTGTGCACTCTTCTACTTTAACGTTCAGCAACTATTAGATAGAATTACACGTTAGCTCAATTTTAGGCACTTTTTAGGTGTCGTTCATTTTAGGGATGTATATTCATGGCACTTGCCACCCGCAAAGATCTTCGAAACGTTGCGATCGTTGCTCACGTTGATCACGGCAAAACTACTCTTGTTGACGCAATGTTAAAACAGACGGGATCTTTTGATGCCCACACAGATGTTGATGACAGAGTTATGGACTCGGGGGATCTCGAGCGAGAAAAAGGTATTACGATACTCGCAAAAAATACCGCTATTACTTATGAGGGCGAGCTCGCTGGCGACGGTCCGATTGTTATAAATGTTGTTGACACGCCTGGGCACGCCGACTTTGGTGGAGAGGTTGAACGCGCCCTGTCGATGGTTGATGGTGTGGTTTTGCTCGTTGACTCAGCTGAAGGCCCACTGCCGCAGACCCGTTTTGTGCTGCGAAAAGCTTTAGAAAGCAAACTACCAGTGATCTTGGCAGTAAATAAAACAGATCGTGCTGATGCGCGCATCAAAGAAGTTGAAGGGGAAGCACAAGATTTGTTGCTAGGGCTAGCCTCTGATCTGGCTGAAGAGAACCCTGACATTGACATCGACTCTGTATTAGACGTGCCAACAGTTTACCTTTCTGGCAGAGCTGGAGCCGCTAGTCTCAATCGACCAGAAAATGGCGAGCTCCCTGATAATCCCACCTTGGAACCACTTTTTCAGACTATATTAGAGCGAGTTCCTGCACCGACGTATGATGATGAGTTTCCGTTGCAAGCTCACGTCACAAACCTTGACTCTTCTCCTTTTTTAGGGAGAATCGCTCTTCTTCGTGTGCACCATGGGGAGATCCACAAAGGGCAGACAGCTGCTTGGGTGCGACACGATGGCACAGTTCAAAATGTGCGTATTTCTGAGTTGATGCTCACCAAGGCACTCACTCGCTACCCGGCTGAAAAAGCAGGTCCTGGTGACATCGTAGCTATTTCAGGTATTGAAGATATTACTATTGGTGAGACCATTGCAGACCCGGAAGATGTGCGCCCACTTCCGGCAATTAAAATTGATGAGCCAGCGATTTCAATGACCATCGGGGCTAACACCTCGCCTCTGGTTGGCAAGGTTAAAGGCCATAAGCTCACTGCACGCATGATAAAAGACCGTCTCGACCGGGAACTGATCGGTAACGTGTCGCTTCGGGTGCTTGACACTGAAAGACCTGACGCTTGGGAAGTTCAAGGGCGAGGTGAGCTAGCGCTTTCAATTCTTGTCGAGAATATGCGCAGAGAAGGTTTTGAACTTACAGTGGGTAAGCCACAGGTTGTGACCCGTGAGGTAGACGGTAAGGTGCACGAACCTTATGAGCATTTAACCATCGAC
The DNA here is from genome assembly GCA_035514995.1 of Microbacteriaceae bacterium. Classification (GTDB taxonomy): domain Bacteria; phylum Actinomycetota; class Actinomycetes; order Actinomycetales; family Microbacteriaceae; genus Leucobacter_A. Next base: position 9,559 of record DATJCC010000092.1, on the reverse strand, counting down.
ACACCTGAAGATCACTTAGGTGCTATTACGCAGTTGTTAGCGGCTCGCAAAGGTCGCCTAGAGAACATGGTAAATAACGGGACTGGCTGGGTTCGTCTCGAGTTTATTGTTCCGGCCAGAGGTTTGATTGGCTTTAGATCTGAGTTCATGACCATAACGCGAGGTAATGGAATCGCTAACGCTATTTCTCACGGCTATGGTGAGTGGGCCGGTCAAATTATTACTCGAAGCAACGGATCAATAGTTGCAGACCGGGCAGGTGTGGTAACCCCGTTTGCGATGATCAATCTGCAAGAGCGGATGTCATTCTTTGTGCAACCAACCTCTGAAGTTTATGAAGGAATGGTCATCGGTGAAAATTCACGTTCTGAAGACATGGATGTGAATATCACTAAAGAGAAAAAACTCACGAATATGCGAGCGGCTTCTGCAGACAACTTCGAAGCGTTGACACCACCACGCAAACTTACCCTTGAAGAGAGTCTCGAGTTTGCAAACTTTGATGAGTGCGTTGAAGTAACTCCTGAAATTGTGAGGATTCGCAAGGTTGAACTCAACCATGTGGCACGAGCAAGAGCTACCTCGAAGCTCAAAAATCAATCAAAGTAGCATCGATTAACTTTTTTTAGTGTAGGTGGCGCTTCCATATCCAAGAATGAAAAACCCAATTATTTGGAACATCCACAGTAGGAAGAATGACCAAACTCCGCTCTTGCCGAACCTTTCTCCTAAGCGAATCGCAAGGAATATTCCAAAAATAAAATTAACAATTGGAATGAAGAGCAGCAGGGTCATCCAAGCTGAGAAGCCAGCTATCTTGACTAGAAAAAATACATTAACAATTGGGATTATTGCAAGAAAGCCTGAATACCCAGCTTTTGTGAATATTTTCCATACAGCAACAACCCACAATATATAGAAAATGATAGCTGTTACGGAAAGGGACCCGGTGGCGGCTTCGGATAAAAAATCTAAATCATCAGGCATTTAAACTCCTTTGTCAATGTCTGCATGTGAATGTCTTTACTCATTCTAAGCCGGTCGGGGCAGATGTCAACTACCTAATCGTTTTGAATTTATCGGGTGGTGGTGACACAGACTGACTAGCTGTGTATTGTTGAATCATGTGGAAAATGCCTGCTGAGACAGATGAACATGAGCGTTGTTGGATGGCCTTCCCTACTGAAGGCCCAACACTCGGTGATACGGATACAGAAAAAGATGAATGCTATAAATCTTGGAGCGAAGTAGCCTTAGCCATAGCAGAGTTTGAACCCGTGACGATGGTTGTGGACCCAAGTGAGATGAAACGCGCAAGGAACATGCTTGGAAGCGATATCGAACTTTTGGAAGCGCCTGTTGATGAATTTTGGATGCGAGACCACGGCCCGTCTTTTGTCACGGACGGAGAGCAGCTTGGTGCTGTCGCCTGGACATTCAATGGTTGGGGGGCGCACGATTGGGCTGAGTGGGAAAAATCTGCAAAACATGGGCAGATCATTGCCGAAGCTGTTGGCGCTAAACTGATTACTTCTGAAATGGTTAACGAGGGTGGAGGGATACACGTTGATGGTGCAGGGACAGTGTTTGTTACCGACACTGTGCAACTTGATCCGCGACGCAACCCAGGCTGGGACCGTGCCAAGGTTGAAGCTGAACTAGCTCGTACAATCGGTGCAAAAAATGTTGTTTGGGTGCCGCGGGGTCTTTCACGAGATTATGAAGAATTCGGCACTAACGGTCACATTGACATAGTGCTCGCTGTAGCAGACCATGAAACAATTTTATTGCATGCACAGATAGACAAAAACCATCCAGACTTTAGCGTGATGCCAGAAATTAAAGCTGCCGTTGCAGCAAGCACAACCGTCTCTGGCCAGAAATGGAAAATACTTGAAATTCCAGGGCCGAAAGAACTTCGTGACAGTGAAGGCTTTGTTGACTGGAGTTATATAAATCATCTGGCGGTCAACGGAGGTGTGATTGCGTGTGGTTTTGGCGAAGAAAAAGCTGACGCTGCAGCAAGAGAAATTTTGAGCGAAGCATACGGTGGTCGCAAAGCGGTGACTATCGATGCTCGGCCAATTTTTGATCGTGGTGGCGGAATCCACTGCATCACACAACAACAGCCAAAGCTTGGCTAAGCTTGTAGGGTGACGAAACATTTTTTACGCGATGATGATTTAAGCCCCTCCGAACAGCTTGAAGTTTTAGACTTAGCTGTGCGCATGAAAGCGGATCGCTACGGGTTTAAACCCTTAGCTGGACCGCAGTCGGTCGCAGTGATTTTTGACAAAACATCAACTCGCACAAGACTTAGTTTTGCGGCGGGAATTGGTGAACTCGGCGGAAACCCGATCATCATAAACCCAGGCGAAGCGCAGCTTGGTGTTAAGGAATCTGTGTCTGATACTGCGCGTGTGCTTGAGCGAATGGTAGGTATGGTGGTTTGGCGCACATTTAAACATTCTGCTCTTGAAGAAATGGCTGCAGTCTCGCATGTGCCGGTAATAAATTCCCTCTCTGACGATTTTCATCCCTGCCAAATACTGGCTGACTTGCAGACTATACGCGAACACAAAGGTGAGCTTGCTGGCCTTACAGCAACTTATGTTGGAGATGCCGCTAACAACATGGGGCACTCATATTTGCTCGGATTTGCAACAGCTGGAATGAACATCAGGGTGGCGGGCCCAGAAGGTAGTCATCCACGGGCTGACATAGTGAGAGATGCTGAACGAATAGCCAGTGAAACAGGCGGAAGTGTTAGCGTTTTAACGGACCCACAAAAAGCTGTTAAGGGTGCCGACGTAGTGATCACTGATACTTGGGTCTCAATGGGACAAGAAGCTGAGACGGCTGATCGTATTGCTACTTTTGGGGCTTACAGGGTCACACCTGAGCTCATGGCAGAAGCGGACACTGACGCAATATTTTTGCATTGCCTACCCGCTTACCGAGAATACGAGGTGGCTCCAGAAGTAATTGATGGGCCAAATAGTGTGGTGTGGGACGAAGCAGAAAATCGCCTACACGCTCAAAAAGCGCTGATGACTTGGTTGCTTGAAAGGAACAAATAGATGGTAGAACAGCAGGCCAACAGGGCATCCGAAGCAGGCTCTCTTTGGGGGGGAAGGTTTGCATCTGGCCCCTCACCTGAATTGCAGTTACTGAGCAAGTCGACGCATTTTGATTGGATTCTCGCCGCATACGATATCGCTGGCTCTAAAGCTCATGCCACTGCTCTTGCAGCAGCCGGCTATCTTTCTCAAGAGGAGCTTAAATCAATGCGTAAAGCCTTGGATGAGCTCTCGGAAAGGGTGCACGATGGTAGGTTTCAACCAGCTGAAGATGATGAAGACGTGCACTCTGCTCTCGAAAGAGGCCTAATCGACATCGCTGGTGTAAACCTTGGTGGTAAGTTAAGAGCCGGCAGAAGCAGGAACGACCAGATTGCAACCTTAATCCGCATGTACCTTTTAGATCATGCGCAAGTGATCAGCAAACAAATTTTACAACTATTAGAAGCTATCTTGCACCAGGCAAAAGCCAACGAAAAAGCGATTCTTCCGGGACGCACCCATTTGCAACATGCCCAACCGGTGCTATTAGCTCATCAGCTTGCCGCTCACGCATGGCCAATGATCAGAAACTTGGAGAGAATCGAAGATTGGAAGAAACGAGCCAAAGCTTCCCCGTACGGAGGGGGTGCTTTAGCTGGAAGTTCGCTAGGGCTTGACCCAAAACTTGTTGCTGAAGAGCTGGGGCTTGGTGATCCGCTAGAAAACTCAATAGATGGAACTTCTGCTCGAGATGTTGCAGCTGAGTTTGCGTTTATTACCGCACAAATCGGTATTGATCTTTCGAGGTTTTCTGAAGAAATTATTATTTGGAACACAAAAGAATTTGGATTTGTGACCCTCCACGACAGCTACTCAACAGGCTCTTCGATAATGCCACAAAAGAAAAACCCAGATATTGCTGAACTCGCAAGAGGTAAATCTGGGCGGCTCATAGGCAACCTGACAGGTCTCTTAGCAACACTCAAAGCGATGCCACTGGCCTACAACCGTGATCTTCAAGAAGATAAAGAGCCTATCTTTGATTCCGTGACGCAGCTAGAGATGGTGCTCCCAGCATTTGCAGGAATGGTGGCAACGCTAACCTTTAACACAGAAAGAATGGCTGAACTCGCACCCCAAGGTTTTTCGCTTGCTACTGATGTTGCGGAGTGGCTTGTGAAGCAGGGAGTTATTTTTAGAGATGCGCACGAAATATCTGGTGAACTAGTGCGCTTCTGCGAAGAGCGTGGTCTCGAGCTACATGAGCCTAGCGATGAGGATCTTCTCAGCATTTCTCCACACCTAACATCAGGGGTCAAAGAAGTACTAACAATTGAAGGTTCAACATCTAGCAGGACCGGCTTTGGGGGTACTGCTCCAGTGCGAGTAAATGAACAGCTTCAGCTATTAAAAAAACGTGTTGAATATTTCTATAACCTTTGACGTGAAAAAACAATAGCTCATCACTCTTGTTGATACCACAATGCTGTTAATACCACAATGTTGTTAATGCTCCATTGTTGTTGATACTCAGATGTTGTTGATACTCAGATGTTGTTGATACTCAGATGTTGTTGATACTCAAATGTTGTTGATACTCCAAGAAAAAACTGCAGCTCGGGTAGAATCTGCTTCAGGAAGTTTGTTTTACTAAAGTTTGAGTTTTAAAAGGGGGAAGCATGGTTAACCGTTTGCCTTCGCGACCGCCCGTGCTTCCTGGATACACATATATTGCACCCCTGGGCACTGGTGGATTTGCAGACGTGTTTTTGTTCGAACAGCAACTGCCCAGACGCGCAGTAGCAATCAAAGTACTTCTAAAAAATGTCGTCAATGAAGAATTGCTCCGACTCTTTAACTCTGAAGCTGACGCGATGGCGACACTGAGTGCACACCCATCGATAGTAACTATTTTTGAAGCAAATATCTCTGCTGACGGCAGACCGTATATAACTATGGAACACTGCCCTTTTTCTTACAGAGATAGATACCGTAAAGAAACTATTCCAGTGGCAGAAGTGCTAACTCTCGGCATAAAAATTGGTTCTGCACTCGAAACTGCCCACAGAGCCGGAATGTTGCATAGAGATATAAAACCTTCAAACATTCTCATAACAGAATACGGCTCTCCAGTCCTGTCTGATTTTGGTATAGCGACAACTCTGAAGCAAAGCGATGAATCAGAAATTTTAGCGATGTCGGTGCCGTGGAGCGCCCCCGAAGTAGTGGCTGAAGAAAGTATAGGTTCGGTGCACTCAGAGGTGTGGAGCCTAGGCGCAACAATTTATACGTTATTAGCAGGACACAGCCCTTTTGAAAGACCTGGAAAGGGCATGAACACTCGTGAGAAAATTAAGAAACGGATTGCAAAAGCCAACTATTCCCCAATTAAGCGGGAAGACGTTCCAGACAGACTGAATCAGTTGCTTCGTGACTCGATGCACAAAGACCCATCACGCAGATTTAGCTCAGTTTTAGAAATGGTTAATGCTTTGCAACTGGTTCAACAAGAGATGGGCTTGGGTGTCACAAATGCCGAGATCGCTTCAAATAGGTGGGCTCCTAAGCCAATAAATTTTGCTGATACCTCTGAAAGAGGTCAAAAACGGTCAGTTGTTACAGTGCCTACTAAAAGACGTGCACCTGCATCACCAGAAGCTGCGCGAAGACCCGATGAAGAAGGCGTTATAGAAGCAGACTCCCAAAGAGGCAAACGGTTCAAAAAGATCTCATTAGTTGTTGGCGTATCGCTTATTAGCCTTACTTCAGCTTTGCTACTAATTTCTTTTTATGGTGGTCTTTGATGTCAGCCCGTAAAAATAAAACATTCAAAAACATTACGCTTGTTGCAACTATCTTTGGAATGGTTTTATTGGGTGTTTATTGGCCGGGGTTTGATGCTTATGAACAACCACCCCTAAACGCTTCGGTGTGGGCATTGCAAACCGGGGAAGGTAAAAAATTTGCGCGGGTTAACACCGAGTTGGCTGAGCTTGACACAGTAAAAGATGCAACCAATCCCACAGCAATTTTTCAACACGGCGACTCAACCTATTTATTTGCAAATGGTAATCAAAATTTTACTGAAATTAATCCGGCCACTCCCCAAGATCTTGTTGGTGACGCAGGGAACCTTTTCAAAGCCTCACCACCAGACACGATAGATGTTAAACAAGACGGCGAGTGGATAGCCTATCTAAGCAGTAAAGGTGCGGTATACGCGGGAAATCTGGGGGAGGAACCTAAAAAACTCGAGCTTGAAAATGCTTTTGAAGCGAATGCTTTTGCACTAAACACAAACGGCTTGGTAGCACTCTATTCGCACAGCGAAAGCCGAGTCGTGGTTTTTGATTTAAATAACAAGAGTGTGAAATCAGATAGTTTTCTTGAGCCTAAACCTGAATCAAACACACTTGAGGAGAAGGTTCAGGTGACGCTGGTTGCGGACAAATGGTTACTGCTCAACGAAGCAACAAAAACTTTAATATTTGAAGGCGAAAACGAAAAAACAGTTTTAGAAACTGCTCAGAAGCCTCTTCTCCAAAGAAGCGCACAAAACGGAAGTGGAGTTTTCATTGCAGACGAGCTTGGGCTACTAAAGTTTGATATTAAAACCCAAACGATAACACGCGAGGTGCTATTAGATAACACTTCTGAACCCGCCCGACCATTTTCACTCGATGGCACGGCATATGCTGCATGGGTTTCAGAAAGCAATGGAAAACTCTGGTCGTCAAAAAACTCAGATCTAAAAACTTTAGATTTTAACGGGCTCACTCTTGAACAAGACAAGAGGCTAACTTTCCAAACGAATGGAACTCGAGCCATTCTAAACGAGCAAAGATCTGGTTGGGTTTGGAATATACCAAACGGGGAACTCATCAGATCTTCACAATACTGGAACTTCGACGATAAACCGCCTGTCATAATTGAGCAAGCGCAACAACAGGAAGTTAAAGCTCCTAAACCACCGGTGGCTGAAGCAGATTTCTTTGGAGTGCGCGCAGGCCGCTCTGTAATGCTTCCGGTTCTGTTGAACGATCATGACCCTAATGAAGATATTCTAGTTATCGCAGAAGATTCAGTTTCAGGTCTCAACCCTGATTTTGGCAGAGTGTCTTTATCAAACAACGCACAATTACTGGTTGCAGACATTTCACCGAGCGCTCAGGGTAGTGCTACATTTACATATCAAATTTCAGATGGCACAAGCAAAGATGGATTGCTTTCTGAACCAACCACAGTCACGCTTAATGTTGTTGCTGAAAATCAAAATGAAGCACCGAGATGGTGTGGAGTTGAAAGCTGTTTGAGTCAATGGCCACGACTCAAAGTGCAAGCTGGAAGGTCAGCAAGCGTTGAAGTGCTCGATGCTTGGGTAGACCCAGATGGTGACCCTTTATATGTGAGTGAATACAATAAAGAAACAGAATCTGGAAGAGTTATTGTGACCTCTGAGGGCAAAGTCACTTTTCAACATAACGACCCGACTACAGCTGAGCAACAATCACTTTCGGTGCCGATTGAAGTATTCGATACTAGAGGATTATCACAAAGCAAAACCTTAAATATTGATATTTTGCCGCAACCAGAGTTGACAGTAGCGCCGTTCACAGTTGTTGGGATCCCAGGCCAGAAGATAAACGTAGATATTGCTGAGCATGTCAGTGGTGCTAGCGGAGAGGTGCGACTGCGAGCAGCAAACCTAACAGATGACAGACTGGGTGTCGTTAGTACCCAAACAGAATCCTCTGTAGTGGGATTTCTTTCTCAAGAATCTGGTTCATATAATCTTCAGGTCTTGGTTGCAGATGAAGTTTCAGAGACTACAGCGCAGGTAAGGGTAGAGCTTTTCGATCCGCAACAAGCGGAGATTACCACAACCCCGTTAACAGCTTTTATCAGACCTAATGAAGATGTGACAGTCGATGTGTTTGATGGAATTTTTGACCCCGCAGATTCAGTGTTGATGATTGAAGAAATTGAAATTCAACCTGAAGCGAATTCAATTCTTGAGGCGCAAATAGTGGGACAAAAACACGTGAGAGCAACAGGTGTAACTGAAGACGGGATGACAGGAGTTCTAGGCCACGCAAAATACAGCGTGTCAGATGGCTCTGATTTGCCGGGTAGAAGTGCCACAGGAGAAATCACTTTTGTTTTGCTGCCCCAGGGTGATGCGGCAGCACCCATAGCTGTTGATGATTCGGTAACAGTAAACCCGGGAACTCAAATTGACATTCCGGTTTTGGAAAATGATATTGCTCCAACTGGAACGCAGATTCAGGTGGATCCGGCTAGCATCGTTAATGAGCATGAAGCGGGATTAGCTTTTGCAAACAGCAGACAAATCAGATACTTAGCTCCAGAGAAGCCCGGCGAGTACACTGTCGCGTATTCAATATTTCGTTTGGGGCATCCTTCACAAACGGACACCGCTAAAGTGCGGATAACGGTTGTAGACGATGACACAGACCTGCAGTTTGAAGCTCCCGATCTAGAAGGACGAGTGTATAGCGGTAGCAGTGTATCGATTCCTTTGAGTGCAACCGCATCTCCGTTCATTGCCGGACAACTAAATATAACAAGAATCATCGACCAACCTAGTAAAGGTAGTGCCTCTGTAAACAGTGAGGCAGACAAAATTGTTTATGTAAGCGAATCAGATTTTTCAGGGCAAGTCTCATTCAGGTATGAGGCGTCTGACGAACGAGGAAATCTTATTTCAGGGAACGTAAAAGTCGGCGTTCTTGATGCTGAAGCCGACCCCCGCCCAGTTACCTACAGCGACTACTTTCAAGCGCAGGTGGGTGAGAAAAATGCGGTTTCAGTTTTTCCTCTCGCCAACGACATTGACCCAACGAACACCGGCTTGAGTCTTTTATCGGTTGTTCCAAACGAGCCTAAAGATTCGAATGAATACTTAACACTTCAAAATAAAATAGACAGCTTGGACCTTGAGTCTGGCTTGGTTAAAATAAAAGCCGGAGAAGATCTTGGAACATTCTCTTATGTTTACACAGCAGAAAATGGTTTTGGAGACACCGCAAAAGGTCTCATTATTATTAAAGTGGTTAGGGAGCCCGTTCTCGGTTATCCCCAAGTCCAAGACACCAAGTTGACCTCTGAAACGCTTGACACATTGCATTCAGGTGTAGATGTGATCACAGACAAAATAGTTTGGCACTCTGGTGACCCTGACACTTTAGAAGTTGTTTTATGGGGACAAAATGACAACTTTGAAACAGCCGGCAAACTCATTAAAGGCTTGCCGGCTGAAAAAAATCAGATAGTGCCCTTTTCGGTCGGCGGTGAATCTTACTCTGGAGAAGAAGTAGTTTCTTACGGCTTTCTTAGGGTACCAAGTAGCGTTGCTAATATAGTGTCCCTTCGTTCCTCATTTACTGAATTAAGCGTTGATGAAAGAGGCACTTTAGAAATTGATATGGCTGATGCTGTTCATATTCCAGATGGGGAATCTCTTGAGGTTTTGAATT
>DATJCC010000091.1:0-2385 GCA_035514995.1 Microbacteriaceae bacterium | reverse complement strand
AAATCTCACGACGCGTCTTACGCTTTTTGTTCTGGTATTCTGCTTCGGCAAAAGTCAACTGGCTCATGATTCGGCTCGCTGGGCTAAAAAATGGTCGATGCGGCTATTATCGCAAAAAGTGGGGAGTTATTCAGAGGCTCCAAAGGTTTCTATAGCTTCAAGATTGCTGTCCTCATTGCCATTGCCAATTAAAAAGACAAGTTCATCACCGTCTGAAATCTGCATTGCATGCTGCATCGCTTTTGCTAAACGGCGGCATATTTGGTTATTTAGATTAAGCATCTGCAGTCTCCTGTTCTTGTTGCTTGGCAACTGGGTCAAGCTGATTAGTAAGTAAACGATCCATCGCCGAACCATCTTGGCGAGTTAAGTTAGGCACATAGCGCGAATACACTCGGAATAGCATTTCCGTAGTTGTGTGCCCCATTTGCCGAGCAATCCATTCTGGTGCTTCTCCAGCAGCTAGCCATAAGGTGGCTGCTGTATGCCGTGTCTGATACGGTGGTCTGCGCTTCAGCCCTAAATAGCGAAGCGTTGGGTGCCAGATTCTGCGAGTCACATTGTGGTGATACAGTGGGTTTCCATCGCGGTTGCAGAAAACAAACTCCTGGCCTCCAGTCACCTTGTGTTGTTCGCGTAGCGCGTCATATACCGGCTGTGACATAAAGATTTCACGTTGTGAACCATCGTTTTTGGTATAGGTCATTTTGTTCTGAACAACTGACTCACGGACTAAGATTTCTCGACGCTCAAAATCTATATATTTCCAACGCAAACCATCGACCTCACCTGTTCGCATGCCCGTGAAAAACCGTACGGTGTAATAGGCCCTGTAGTCCTCACGTACCTTAGTCAGAAACAGGCTTACCTCGTCTAGTGAAAACGGCTCAATATCAGTCCGTTGTATTTTTAAAGATTTAACTCCAAGAAACGGTGAGGTAAAATCGTGTCGCTCGGCGGCTTCATTCATAATCATCCTGAACGGGGTTATTGCCTTATTCACGGTGGATGCTTTTAATGCACTGCTTTTTCGTAGCGGATCTTTGGCGAGAGTTGCACGAAACTGCAGTATTTCAGCCTTGGTGATGTCGTTGAGCTTCTTTTCTCCAAATGTCGGCATGGCATAAGCCTGCAAAGTACCCACTACTGCTGTGTAGTGGCTGTCGCGCCATTCAACTTGTTTTTCAGACAGCCAAATCTGCGCAAACTCTGCCAAAGTTGGGGTGCTGTCCTCAGCCTCCTCACCGGCTTCACTCTTTCGAGCAGCCTCCACCTTCTGGTCATATTCCTCAAAAACATCAGCACGCTTGCTGTCTGGAAAGTAGTTTCGGTAAACAAAGGTGCCCAAAATAATTTCCGCTTCGATGCGTGTCCCGACTTTTTCTAAGCGCTTTCGGTGCGCAACAGTGTCAGCAAGTTTTGTGTACTCACGACAGCGCTGCCCTTTATAACGAAAGTCCAGATATAACAGCCCATTTCTAGCATTTACGCTTGCCATATCGCACCTCCTAGCGAATGCCCATCATCAGGGAATTGATAGCAGGAGCCTTAAACATATCGACCTCAATCTTTTCCCATAAATACAGAATCTTCCGGCCACCAAATGGACGGATGTAATGGATGCCTTCCAGCAGAACAGAATCCTTGAGTTGATTACGGATGGTGCGAGCGTCGTACTTAATGCGTTCGGCAAGCTCGGAAGTGGTTAGGTATGTAGTCTTCATTTTGTATCTCCTGATGTGTTTTTGTAGAGCTAGATCTACATTAGTTCAGCAAAAAGCACATGTCAAGCGTTTAGTGTAGAGTAAAGTCTACGTGGGAGCGGATGGCTATACCTAAGAAGCGCAAAGCAAGCATAAAGACGGAATTATCTGTAGAATCAGGAAAGATAAACAGGAGATAAAAATGATTCGATTTCGTCTCAAAGAACTGATGGCAGACAAAGGCTTTAGAGAAGAGCGCCGAATAACAATGGATGAGGTTTCAAAAGAAACTGGGATTCATCGCACCACGCTTTCTAAAATCGCGAACCAGAAAGGCTACGTCACCAATACAAATGTGCTGGATCAGCTGTGCACATACTTCGGCGTACCTATCAGCGAGGTTGCTGAGCATCTGCCCGAGCCAACAGATCAAGTGACTCAAGCCGACGACTGATAGATAGCTTGAATCGGTATGCCAGTACTGAGGAGAGGAAGTGACAATAATCACGATGAGCAGAAGCTCTACTGAGTTATGGGATAGTGGGTTCAGGCATCTTGAAGGACTGCTAAGGACTCTAGACTCTTCACTCTCATCCATTCACGAGCAGATCAAAGCCGCAGAAGTATGCGAGGTTGAAATCATTTGTGAGCAAGGAGAGTATCTAATAGGCGTTGGGTTCTG
>DATJCC010000090.1:0-25397 GCA_035514995.1 Microbacteriaceae bacterium | reverse complement strand
TCTCCGGTTTTTCTGTCTTCCAAACAACCAAGTTTCTCAATGTTTTCTGTGACAATGCTTAAATTTTTTCCATGTCCTACAGTACCAACAATTAGATTTGGTATCGAACAGGAAAAATAGAGATCACCATCACGGTCCTCGGCATATGTGAAGCCTTGCGAACCCTCTACTATGTTGGCTGCATCTTGGCCAGTCGCGAGATAGAACGCAAGCAGCATATTGGCATAGTGAGCATTTGCTGACCTGAGACTACCTGCAACGGAACCACCGAGTAAGTTTTTTTGAACGTTAAGCTTTGCCATCTTTGCCGCTGTTGTGCGCAGTCTGTTTTCAACTATATTTTTGGGGATTGTAATTTCTGCTACAACGCTCTTCCCTCTTCCCTGTAAACCATTAACGGCCGAGGGTTTTTTGTCTGTGCACAGGTTACCTGAAATAGAACTGTATTGTAGCTTTGGGTATCTAGTTAATATTTCATTCATCAGCTGATCAGAGGCTAGAGTTGCCATATTATGGCCAGCGGCATCACCGGTAGTGAATTCAAATCTTAAGAATAAGAGGTTGCCCACAATTTGATTATTGACATTAATTAACTTCGCAAAGCGACTGGTTTCAGCAACAACATCTTGAAATTTATCAATATTATTTTGTATGTCTCTGGTTACTAAAAGTGCTTCTTCAGCGTTTGGAGCCTCGAATATGACTGATCGGGTCATCCGTTCGTCTAAAAGCGTGCATCTTATTCCTCCGTCAACAAGCATTGAAACATGTGCACCTCTTCTTACCGAAGGCCAAAGAGTTGTTTCATACGTTGCTAGCGGAACTTCTTGTTCATCATTAACTATTGAGCCGGTAACTCGAATTGGACCGACCCATTTCATCGGAATCGGTGCAAAAAGTTCAAGCTGCTGGTCATCTGCTTCAACCATTTTTGTTGGGATGTTCCTCTCGTTGGCGTAAAGCAAAATATCGAACATCAATATTGTTCGCTGCGCTGAATTCTGCTGACCGGCCAGAAATGAATAATTGAGTGTTTGTAAAATCTGTCGGTGTTGTTAAACCAAGTAAAGCCTGCACAGTAACAAGGTTATCCTTCCAACGTTCTATTTCAGACATAAGCGCTTCAGCACCTTGGTGGTGAAGCGTGTGTAAAAAACCTCCAGCAACCCCTACAGCTTTTGCTCCAAGAGCCAAAGCTCGAGCTACGTCTAATGAGCTTCTTACCCCTCCAGAAGCCAATAGAGTCACATTTAATTGTGGATCTAGTGCAGAGTTATCTAACAAGCTCTGAACGGTGCTGTTGCCCCAAAAAGCTAACTCAGGCATTTGCGCGTTTGATGTTCTTGACTGTTCGATTTGAGCAAAATTAGTTCCGCCCCTACCTGAGGTGTCAACATATTTAACTCCAAGAGCTGCTAACTTTCTTGTAGTTTTGAGGCTGATTCCAAATCCGACTTCTTTAACAACAACGGGAATCCCAATACTGTTGACAATAAGACCAATGTTTTTAGTCCAATGAGCAAATTCGCGGTCACCCTCTGGCATCGCTAATTCCTGCGCACTATTTATATGAATCTGAAGCGCATCTGCTTGAAGAGTGTCTACAGCGCGTTTTGCGTTGTCAACTGAAGTGTTAGCATTTACATTTGCAATCACTATGCCGTTTGGATTTAAATCACGTAGGACTTTAAAACTCGGTGTAGTGTCAGGGTCTTTAAACATTTGGCTTAAAGAACCAGAAGCGACTGCAATTCCTGTCTCGTTAGCGACTCTAGCTAAATCAGAATTTATACGACCGGTTTTTTCACTGCCACCTGTCATCGCATTTATGTATAAAGGAGCACTCCATTTTCTATTAAAAAGATCTGTGCTTAACGAAACATTTTGAACATCAATTGCATCTAAAGCATGATGTATAAAAGCAATATCGTCGAAATCATTTCTGACATTACGGTTGTCTGCTTGAGTGAGAGCATGGCGAACATGATCGTCTTTTCTAGATGCTGAAATATCTACGGCGCTCTCGATCATACTTTTCCTTTTTCTGTCACGCTGAGAGAAAGATGGACAATCCCATGATTCTTCCACTCTTCGATCATTCTAGTAACTGATTGCTTTCTTGGGGTGAAGGCTATTGCACAGTCTCCCCCACCAGCCCCAGATATCTTCGCTAAAACATCGTTTTCTGTTGCGATTCGATCTATCGTTGCAAGCATCGGCGTTTCATATTCTAAATTTGCTCTACCGATGTGTTTTAGCAGACCAGTTTTAGATTGTTTTATGTTTAATAAAATTTTTTTTGCATCATCTGCCAATAGCGCTTCGTATAGAGCGTCAACTATTTTATTGCTTTCTGAAACGAAACCTTCTTTTTCAGCAGCATCGACATACTGTCTATTGATAAGTTTATCTGTGACTGCAGGGCTCCCACTCCAAGCAACCGTAAGCTTGATAGATTGCGGAGCTTCAAAAGGTTCAATCTGCAGTTTGGGCCAGCTCCAAGCAACAGTTTCTGATGTTCCGTGTTCTCTTAAATAGTTTAATATTTTCATTCGATCAGGAGAGCTATAATATATCCATCCACCGAATGTGCTCGAGGCTACGTCAGCCCCAGAGGAGCTCTTTTGTAGTTTCCAAGTAGCAAGAAGGGCCAACTTAAAAATTTCAACATGGCTCAAGCGCCACTGAAATCGTTCATTAAAAACCTTAATGAAAGCCACTGCTAGTGCAGCGCTAGACCCTAAACCGTATTTTTCTCCAGATGCGCGCTCTAATTCACTTTTAATCGTAAGTTTTAGAGGAGCAAACGAATAAGATCTTTCATTTGAAAATAAAAAAAGTGTCTTTAAAATATGAGCGATTAAACTGTTGTTCCACCTTGGAGAGATTTCTAATGCTTCATGACCAGTGCCGTCTTCTGTTATTTGCCAGGTTAAAGCTTCTGAAAAGTGTGTAGAAAACACCCTACCGATGTCTTCACTTTCAGTAGCTTCAAGCGAAATATATCGATTAACTGCCACTAGTACAGCAGAAGATCCTGGTTCAATTACTGCGTACTCACCTGCTATAAATAACTTTCCTGGAGCTTTAACTAAAAGATTCATAGCGTCACAAAACCCTTGGCGGGCCTCCCACTTTTGATTTCAAGAAACTGAAATTAGGGAATTCTTCTTGCAACAGATGAAGAGTGTACTCTGCATCTTCTGCAGAACACAACATCTTAACGTTGGGCCCAGCATCAGCAGTTGCAAAAATTTTCTTACCCAAATTTCTTAGGTCAAGCACCGCGTCAAATAATTGCAGACTCTCTGGCTCCAGGTACCTAACGGGTGGGTTTGCCGCCATCATCACCGCGTGCATACGCATCGTGCTTAACTCTGTGAGCTTTCCCAAACGATCAAGATCACCCGATTTAATTGCTTCTAGAGCTTCTAAAACAAGATCTGAGTTAGAAGTTACCCAACTCGAATAATAAGGTGAAGTCAGCGCGGTGTTACGCATCGCTTCTCTTGAAGAAGTGTGCTTTCTGTTCGCATTGATCACCCCAACAATCACTTCAAGTTCTTCACCATGCCACTGCAGCTGCTCAGCGAAAGAAGTTCGGTCATCAGTACCAGCATTCCAAATCGCCATGCCACCAAAAAGCGATCTCGCAGCTGACCCTGATCCGCGCCGCGCAATTTGGGATAGTTCGCGCTGGCTTAGTTTTAACCCGTAAGCCTGAGTTGCAGCAACAGCTAAAGCAGCAAAACCAGACGCAGAAGAAGCCAGACCAGCCGCTGTTGGCACCGTGTTCACTGAAACTATGCGTGCAAATTCAGATCTACCAGAAATATTTCTAATATGCTGCAAAAACCCACTTATTCTCGATAGTTCCTCACCCTCGATAGCTATCCCGTTCAAGGTGCCACTATCAGTGCGGGCATCATCTAAAAGTTCTATTGATGTTTGGGTTTTATAGGCGTCAAGCGTGACCGAAATACTGCTGGTTGATGGGATTATAAGCTCCTCATCAGATTTGCCCCAATACTTTATCAATGCAATGTTTGGGTGGGCTACTGCAGTGATCACACTTCTGCGCTCCTAGGTTCGAATACATCCCAAACGGTTTTCGCTCCAGCCGCGAATAGGTTTTCTTTCAAAGCTGGTAGAGACTCTGAGTTTTTACCCAATACCACTATGCATCCACCCAGTCCGCCTCCGGTTAGTTTCGCGCCTAGGGCACCGCCGCGCAAAGAATCGTCTACCAATCTGTCAAGTTTATTATTGCTTACCCCGAGAGTTTGCAAGATCCGATGGTTGTAGGTCATAAGCTGGCCAAGGTTTTCAAAATCTCCGTCTTCTAGAGAAGCGCCTGCTTCGTATGTGAGCTCAGCGATTTTGTCAAAATCCTTGGTTACCTGTTGAAAATTTTCTTGTCTTTTCTTTCGGACTATAGAAACCGCTTCAGCAGTATGCCCTGGAACACCAGTGTCTGCCACTAAAAGAGCCGGTTTTGTTAAGAGTTTTAGAGGTTTGACTTGGCCATTTTCGAACCAGATAGGAACTCTTGTAGAGGTAGCGTGAGCATCTAGCCCACTGGGTGTGCCGTGGGCGACTTTTTCAACTGATTGCACTAAGTTGAATTGCTCCACATCAGAGAGCTCTGCTCCGAATAGATCAGCTACCGCACGAATAATTGCTACAGCCACGGCAGCACTTGAGCCTAAACCCCGTGCTGGGGGGATCAATCCACTAACATTTACTTGAATGTTTTTGTCATCCGCTGCAAACCATTTTAAAACGTTACGAAGAGCGGTTTCTGCTAACCTCTGTTCCAGTGTTTCGCCTGCCATAGCTTTTGGCAGCACAACTCCTTCATGAAATGGCGTGCTAAGCCAGTTTTCTCCCTCTGCATGCTCAGCTTTTGCTTTCAGCGTCAGGCCCATAATAGGAAAAGCAATAGCCGGATTGCCATAAACAACCGAATGCTCGCCTAGAAGTATAGTTTTAGCGTGCGAGACGCCCAGACCTTTTATCACCTAGCTATTGTATCTCTTATGCATCGATGCGTTCTTTGTCGAGCATGTCTGAGTGGTTTACAATAAACTCTTTCCTTGGAGCGACTTCATTACCCATCAGTAGTTCAAAGACTCGCGCAGACTCCTGAGCATCTGACACCCGTACCCGGCGTAAAAGTCGGTGTTCTTTATCCATAGTTGTTTCAGCAAGCTGATCTGCGTCCATTTCTCCAAGCCCTTTGTAGCGTTGAATAGGTTCAACATATTTTTTGCCGCGTTTGCGCAGATTCGCAAGAAGAGATTCAAGTTCGTTTTCACTGTATGTGTAAACGACTTCGTTTGGTTTTCGACCGCTGTTTTGAATAATGACTCGATGCAGTGGCGGAACAGCCGCATAGACTCGACCCGCCTCAATAAGCGGTCTCATATATCTGAAGAAAAGAGTCAACAACAAAGTGCGTATGTGTGCACCGTCAACGTCAGCGTCGCTCATAATAATTATTTTTCCGTAACGAGCCTGTTCAAGGTCGAAATCTCGGCCAGATCCTGCACCTATGACTTTGATGATCGCACTACACTCCACGTTTGAAAGCATGTCAGACAGTGAAGCTTTCTGAACGTTCAATATCTTTCCTCGTATGGGCAGCAGCGCTTGATATTCGCTATCTCTAGCCGGTCTTGCAGTACCTAAAGCACTATCACCTTCGACAATAAACAGTTCTGTTCCTTCGACAGCTTTTGACCGACAGTCAATCAATTTTGCTGGCAGAGAAGAGTTTTCTAAAGATGATTTCCTCCTCTGATTGTCACGTTGTGCTCGAAGTGAAATACGTCCTTTCATCTCTGCAACTATTTTCTCCAACAGTGCATTTACGTTTGCTTTATCGTCACGCTTATTGGATGCAAACTTTTCGTTTAGAAAAGAAGTTATAGTTTTTGACACAATACTTCTGACGGCTGCTGTACCAAGAATCTCTTTTGTTTGACCCTCGAATTGTGGCTCAGGTAGCCTAACTGTCACAACGGCTGTAAGACCTGCCAAAATATCATCTTTTTCAGGTCTATCTGAGCCTGCCTTTAACTTTCTTGACTGGGTTTCTACCTGTTTCTTAAAAAATCTGACAAGACCTTGTTCAAAGCCAGATAGGTGAGTCCCTCCTTTTGGAGTGGCAATTATATTAACAAAGCTATGCACCACAGTGTCATAGCCTGATCCCCATCTAAGTGCAATATCTACGTCGCATTTACGTTCAGTCTCCCGCAGATCCATATGACCAGTTTTCTCATCAATTACTGGAACAGTTTCAACAAATGAATGTTGCCCTTCTATCCTCCAAACTGGCGTAATAGGAGTGTCGATTGAAAGAAAATCAACAAACTCTGAAAGCCCTCCCTCATATTTGAAGGTATAGGTTTCGCCAGAATCTGTGCGTTGGTCATCGATGAAAATTTCTAAACCGGGAACAAGAAATGCTGTTTGCCTCGCTCGCTCTTGAAGTTGCTCTAAATCTACAGAGGCTGTCTTCAAAAAAATTTGTGGGTCAGCCCAGTATCTAAGCCTAGTTCCGGTAACACCTTTTTTTGTTTTTCCAATGACTCTTAATTCAGAGGCTTCTTCGAACGGTTCAAACTTATCTGTAGGTGAGTCTCCAGCAAAAACGCCGGGTTCACCATGTTTAAAAGACATCGCCCATGTTTTTCCGGCGCGGTCTACTTCAACATCCATTCTTGCCGAAAGCGCATTTACAACTGATGCTCCGACACCGTGTAAACCTCCGGAACTTGAATATCCTGCCCCGCCAAATTTACCACCAGCATGGAGCTTTGTGAAAACAAGTTCTACACCGCTAAGTCCCGATTTAGGCTCAATATCAACAGGGACTCCCCTGCCTGCATCTGAGACGGTTACGCTCTCATCTTCATGCAGGACTATCTCTATCTTGTCACCGTGTCCAGCGAGAGCTTCATCTACGGAGTTATCGATAATTTCCCACATACAGTGCATAAGGCCACGTGAATCGGTCGAACCGATGTACATACCTGGGCGTTTGCGCACAGCTTCTAAACCCTCTAGCACTGTTAGGTGTCTTGCGGAATAGCTCGAATTTGACAAAGGCGTTCCTCTTTCTTATTGCTTAATTAGGCTATTGCAATCATCTGACAAATGTTGTCAGGTAAACCGGCAAGTGGTAATGATACTCAAACAGTACGCGTTAAGCGAAACACACCTCTTTTATGTATGAAAGAACAGGAAAGAGTGGTTTGATGGTGTCAGACGCAAAGGGAGGAAGAGATCATGATTCAAGTAGATCAAGAAACTGCTGAGCAGTCCATAACAGAACAACAGGCAGTACAAACAAACCCTTTGACGGGTTTAGACCGTTGCGATAGCTGCGGTGCACAAGCCTATGTCAGAGTGACTCTTGGTGGGAGTGAGCTATTGTTCTGCGCACACCATGCGAGAGCGCATGAATCAAAGCTAAAACCAATAGCTGATTCTTGGCAAGACGAGACGCACAAACTTCAATAAGACTTTTAATTAAAAAACCGCGGAGCTTTTCAAACAAGCTCCGCGGTTTTTTAATTCTAGGTTTATTCTTATTCTAGGTAGTCTTTTAACTGCTGTGAACGTGAAGGATGACGAAGTTTAGCCATAGTTTTAGATTCTATTTGACGAATTCTTTCGCGAGTGACGCCGAATGTGTCACCAATCTGGTCAAGAGTCTTTGGCATTCCGTCACCAAGGCCAAAGCGCATTCTGATTACGCCGGCCTCTCGTTCTGATAATGAATCCAAAAGCGACTCCAGCTGTTGTTGCAACATTGTGAAGCCAACAGCATCAGCTGGCACTATAGCTTCGGTATCTTCAATCAAATCACCAAATTCGCTGTCTCCATCTTCTCCCAGCGGAGTATGTAATGAGATTGGTTCGCGGCCGTACTTTTGAACTTCAACAACCTTCTCAGGTGTCATGTCAAGTTCGCGACTCAGCTCTTCTGGTGTGGGCTCGCGGCCGAGGTCTTGAAGCATCTGCCGTTGAACACGAGCGAGTTTGTTAATAACCTCGACCATATGCACGGGTATGCGTATGGTACGAGCTTGGTCAGCCATGGCTCTAGTAATTGCCTGCCTAATCCACCAAGTGGCGTAGGTAGAAAACTTAAAGCCTTTAGCATAATCAAACTTCTCAACTGCTCTGATCAGCCCTAGATTACCCTCTTGGATAAGATCTAAGAACTGCATGCCACGACCTGTGTAGCGTTTGGCTAAAGATACAACTAGACGAAGGTTAGCGCCAAGCAGGTGGCTCTTAGCTTTGTGGCCATCACGTGCAACCCATCGGAGCTCTCGCTTCAGCTTCTTCGGAAGATCTGGTTCTAAAGCAAGCTTCTCCTCGGCGAACAACCCCGCTTCAATGCGCAACGCTAGCTCTACTTCTTCTGCAGCGTTCAGCAAGGGCACCTTGCCGATTTGTTTTAAGTAATCTTTTACAGGATCAGCAGTTGCGCCAGGAATTGCGTTAGTAACTGCAGGTACTTCTTCATCATCTGAAGCGCTTAGAACTAGAGCCCCAGCCGAGAGCATCGCACGCCCCGCTTTTGTAGCGAGAGCGACACCTGCCTCTGATGATTCAGTTTCATCAGAATCTGCTTCTGTTTCAGAGTCCTCTTCAGATGAAGCATCTTCTGCTACAACTGAAGTATCTTCCGTCTCTTCGATTAGCTCTTCTGATTTTTTCTTAGCAGCAGGTTTCTTTTTGGTAGCTGGTTTTGCTACTGCGCTTGCCGCTTCTGCAGTTTTAGTTGCTTTTGTGGTCTTAGCTGCAACTTTTTTAGTAGCAGGTTTTTTGGTGGTGACTTTTTTAGAGTCAGCAGCTTTAGTAGTTTCTTTTTTGCTAACTGGCTTTTTTGCAACAGTCTTTTTTTCTTCGGTCTTCTTTGTTGCGCTAGTCGAAGACTTTGCTTTAGTATCAGTAACTTTAGATACAGCTTCTGTATCAGTTTTTACTTTCGTAGCCTTTGCAGTCTTCTTTGCGCTTGTTTTTGTTGTGGTTGCCGCAGTCATCGGGCAGCCTCCCTAAACGTATAAATGCCGGATATCGGGTTCAAACCTGAGTTTTACCCCAAACAGTTAAAACCCATGTCAAGTCATGTGTCGCACAAGTTTGCTTGTTTTAACACACGAATTCACGGGCTAGTTACATTCTAGCACGTTAATCTGTGGGTTCTTTGGACTCCCCTTGATGGTCGTTACCCCACTGTTCAGCAAGAAATTTTGCAAAATCGTCTGCTAGTTCATCACCAGTTGGCAGATCTGCTTCTGTCTTATCTTTAACACCCGATTCGCGACCGGCTAGCGAGCTCATGTATTCGTCATAACGGTGTTCAAGATTTTTGACCATCTCGATTGATTCTTCATTTGCTTCTATTTGTTCATCAACTTGCTGCATAAAATCTGTCTGTTTACTAGTAATTATTTGTGTGGAGAAAAGCAATCCCGTAGCATCCATCAAACAATCAAGAGCTGTCTTTAAAGCATCAGGAAAATCTGTATTAGCTAAGTAATGCGGAACTAATAACGCAAAACCAACCACCGGGTAGTCTTTTTCATATAAAGCATGCTCGATTACGTGACCAATCGACGCTGCTAAACGAGTTGTTGGCTGCCAGACACTTCTACTTTCAATCAAATCTGTCCTGTTTCCACTCACTGTAATACCGATCGGACGGGTGTGAGGAACAGGCATAGGTATAGCGTGTACCCAGACAGTAATAGAGATTTCAAATCGCTCTATAGTTTCAGTGAGCATCTGCACGAAAGAATCCCAACGAAAGTCTGGTTCATACCCAGTAAGTAAGAGAAACGGAACTCCAAGCTCATCTTCAGCAATATACAAACTTAAATTCTGCGGTTCATACTGCTTTAAATGGTCATTTTCAAAAGTTATGGTCGGTCTGCGAGCTCTATAGTCTAAAAAATCATCGTTAGAAAACTTGTAAAGCAAAGTTTTACGTTTGCTTTTACTCAGATATTTTTGCATCTGTGCAACAGCATTCCCGGCATCGCTAAAACCATGTAACGCAATAATTAGAGGAATGCTCTTGGGGATTTCCACCTCTGGTAGTAACAAATGCATCGGATCAATCTCCTTGTTCACGATTACCTAGTTTAATTTGGCAGACTGCATTCTGCTAGCAATTTCGCTCCTGGCGCATGTGCAATCGCACCTGAGAGCTTTTAATAGTAGTAAGATTAATGAGGGTGTAACTGGTACGCCCATACATGGCCATACGTTACACCCGTACCAACAGCATCAATCAATAAGCTTAGGGGAGGCTACACTTGGCCGCACAACAATTTGACCTCGTAGTTCTAGGTGGCGGTAGCGCCGGATACGCCACAGCGATCCGCGCCGTCGAGTTAGGAATGAGCGTCGCTCTAATCGAAAAAGACAAACTCGGAGGCACTTGTTTGCACCGAGGGTGTGTGCCAACAAAGGCCATGCTACATTCTGCTGAGGTAGCTGATACAGCTCGCGATAGCAGTAAATACGGAATAATATCAGCGTTCAGCGGCGTAGACATAGAAGCCGTTTCTGACTACCGTGATGGCATAGTCAACAAAAAGTTTAAAGGCCTACAAGGTCTCCTAAAGGCACGCGGAATTACTGTCATCGAGGGTGAAGGTAAACTAACCTCTCCTACAACAATTAGTGTTAACGGCGAGCAGATTAACGGCCAAAAAATAGTCTTAGCAACCGGCTCCTACTCACGCTCTTTGCCCGGCCTAGATATAGAAGGACGCGTGATCACTAGCGATCAGGCATTAACCATGACAGAAGTGCCCTCAAAAGTAGCCATACTTGGTGGTGGGGTTATAGGTGTAGAGTTCGCTAGCGTATGGAGATCATTCGGTGCTGAAGTGACCATCATTGAAGGTCTTCCACACCTCGTTCCAAACGAAGAAGAGAGCATTTCAAAACAACTTGAACGTGCATTCCGCAAACGCAAAATTGATTACAAGCTTGGAGTCAAATTTAAGAGCGTGACTCAAAACGACAGCGAAGTTACTGTCACTTTAGAGGATGGATCAACTGTAGTAGCCGACTACCTTCTGGTTGCTGTTGGGCGGGGTCCTGTAACTTCAGGACTCGGTTTTGAAGAAGTTGGTATCGAGCTAGATCGTGGGTATGTGCCTACAAACGATCGACTGGAAACCAATGTGCCAGGCATATATGCGGTTGGTGACATTGTGCCCGGTTTGCAGCTAGCACATCGTGGCTACCAACACGGAATTTTTGTCGCAGAAGAAATAGCAGGGCTTAACCCCATTGTTGTAGAAGACGTGAACATTCCAAAAATCACTTATTGTGACCCAGAAGTTGCTTCAGTCGGACTATCAGAAGCTAAAGCTAAAGAGCTTCATGGTGAGTCAAACATCACTGCTTTCGAATACAATCTTGCTGGGAACGCTAAAAGCGAAATCATTGGCACCTCAGGTGTGGTCAAAGTAGTTCGTCTGAACGAAGGTCCAGTTCTTGGCGTGCACATGATCGGTGGCAGAGTTGGTGAGCTAATTGGAGAAGCTCAAATGATAGTCAACTGGGAGGCCCATCCTGAAGACGTTGCACCTTTCATACACGCACACCCAACCCAGAACGAATCAATCGCGGAGGCCATGCTCAATCTTGCTGGTAAACCGCTTCACACGATGTAGGCAAAAGCCATCTTTAGGAGTAAATTATGAGCGAAAACATTGTTCTTCCCGCACTCGGTGAAAGTGTCACTGAAGGAACAGTAACAAGGTGGTTGAAAAGCGTCGGCGATGAAGTAGCGGTAGACGAGCCACTTCTTGAAGTATCCACTGATAAAGTCGACACCGAAATACCCTCCCCTATCTCAGGAATTCTCGAAGAAATTCTTGTAGAAGAAGACGAGACAGTCGAGGTCGGTGCCATTTTAGCTCGAGTAGGAGACGGAAGCTCTTCAACTTCAGACGAAGAAAAACCCGAGCAAGAAGCCAAAGAGCCTGAACCTGAGCCAACAGCACAAGAGCCAGAACCAGAGCCAGCAGAACCAGAGCCAGTAGCTCAAGATGCAGTTCCAGAACCTGCTCCTGCGCCTGCGCCAGAACCTGCTCCTGCTCCTGCATCAGAATCCGCTCCTGCGCCTGCATCAGAATCCGCTTCTGCTACGCATACTTCACAACCCGAAACAACCTACATAACGCCGATCGTTCGTAAACTTGCTCGTGAAGCAGGTGTTGATTTAGCCAACGTAAAAGGAACTGGCGTTGGAGGTAGAATTCGCAAAGAGGATGTTGAGAAATTAGCTAAAACTACAACAGCCTCGACTAGCGCATCTGCTCAACCTGCTCCTGTTGAAATTTCGTCTCTTCGTGGAACATCGGAACCGATGTCGCGTTTGCGCAAAGTTATTTCAGAGCGAGCTGTGGCATCTCTAAACACCACCGCTCAGTTGACAACTTTCGTTGAAGTTGATGTCACAAGAATCGCCAACCTAAGAGCGCAAGTTCAGGCTGACTTCACGGCAAAAACCGGATCAAAGCTTTCCTTCTTACCGTTTTTCGTGGTTGCAGCAGCTGAAGCTTTGAGAACGTATCCAATAATCAACGCTACTCTTGATGGCGAAACCATTGTTTATCCAGCAACAGAAAACATCAGTATTGCTGTCGATACCGAACGCGGCCTTTTAACTCCTGTGCTACGTGACGCCGGTGATAAATCGATTGCAACTATCTCTAAGGACATTGCAGATTTAGCAGATAGAACGCGCAACAATAAGCTAACTCCAGACGAATTAGCTGGCGGCACATTTACACTTACAAATACTGGTTCGCGTGGAGCTCTCTTCGATACTCCACTAGTGTTCCTCCCTCAGGTAGCGATTCTAGGAACCGGCACTGTCGTCAAAAGGCCCGTAGTTCTAACAGGTGATGAAGGCGACACAATCGCCATCCGCTCTATGATGAACTTAGCAATCTCTTATGACCACCGCATTATTGATGGTGCTGATGCTGCCAGGTTCTTGGGTCAGGTCAAAAACAGACTTGAGCAGGGTGCCTTTGAAGCGAATCTAGGAATTTAAGCTAGAAATTATAAAACTAAATCAGTAGCTGTGTTGGCCTGTAACCGATACAGCTACTGATTTATAAGATCAGGCTTCAGCGCGCTTATTCTCAACCCAATATGCAACTCTATTAGCTCTCTTAAGCTCAAGTTAGAGTTTAAACTGTTGCTCTCAATAAAAGATTCCTCGATAGCTTCAACTAAAAGGTCTCTGTTGAATTTTGGTACGCTTTCTCTGATTAGTCTGATTAAAGACCTTTTAGAGACCCCCAAATAAACACACCCGCTGTCGTGTAAATACTTTTGATGTAAAAAGCTAGTAATCTCATCAATTTTGTTTTGAAGCCATGACACTTTCTGCGAACGCAAGATTCCACGGTCTGTGATGTCTAAGTGACGCATAGATAGCTCGCCCATGCATCTGTCACTAGTTCGCACAATCTGTGCAACCGCGACAACCTCGTTAATTACCCAAGCAATATTAGCTGACCGATAAGTCTCTACATATTTTTTACCGAAAAACACTTATCTCAATACCTCACATTTGTGGCTTTATTCACCAAAATATACGTGATTTTTGACCCTATTTCTGTATTTAAAGAAATTTCAAAGCTAAAGCCTGCATATACACATGCTTGTCACAAATGTTAACGATTAAAGTGGGTATTCTAGAAGTCATGGCAAAAAAATCTATTGAACGCAAACAGAAATCTCCCGGTCGCATTAAACAAATGTGGCAGGTCTACCAAACGACGAAAACACACGACCGCAAGCTCACGCTTTGGTTACTGTTATCTTTTTTTGGTCCGATCATTGCTGGAGTGCTAATTGCTTGGCTAACACCTGGCAACATTTTTTCATGGGTTCTGTGGATCGTAACGGGTTTATTAACCGGTCTTCTCATAGGAATGATTGTGCTCGGCCGAAGAGCTGAAGCAACTGCATATCGACAGATTGCCGGACGTGCAGGTGCGGTCGGCGCAGTTGTACAAAACGCATTACGTAGAAGCTGGCGCGGATCAGAAATGCCGGTGGCCATAAACCCTAGAACTCAAGACGCGATCTACAGAGTCGTCGGCAAAGGAGGGGTGGTTTTAATATCTGAAGGCCCTTCTAACCGCACTAAAAAGATGAAGATTGATGAAGAGCGTAAGGTTAAACGAGTACTCCCAACAGTGCAGGTAACCCACATTACAGTTGGCCCTGACCCTGACTCTGTGCCTTTAGAAAACCTTTCCCGTAGACTTCTTAAACTCAAGAAGACTCTATCAAAACAAGAGGTTTTAGCCGTTGACAACCGCTTAACATCTCTGCAGCAGGCGCAACCAGGAATCGGAATCCCCAAGGGAATCGACCCTACAAAAGTACGAGCACAAAAACCTCGTTAATCAGGCTATTACGAGTGCTGTTCCAGAAATTTTGTCATGGAACCCGCGTTGGTCAGAATCCCAGACAATTACTGGAATAACCAATAGTAGTAACAATGTGCGCACTGCTGGTCGCCACAGGCCCACCCAACCACCGTTTAAATTGATGATGCGCAAACCAAAAATTCTGTGACCAATTGATCCACCAATTGTCGGGATAAAAATAATCTGTAACACAGCAAAAACAGCCAGTGTTGCAGTTGGAACGAGATCGGCATAAGTTTCAGGTGCAATCATACGAGTAATGCCCTGTGAAATTATTGTTGCAATAATCCAATCAACCATAATGGCTCCTATCCTGCGACCAATGCGCGCAATAGATAGTGACCCTGTTTCTGGCAGGCTCAGACGCTCACCCGGCCAAGCACTGGGCTCTAGATCACCGAAGGTTTGCTTTGGATTAACATTTTTCGCCATATCTAAAACCATATCGTTTTAAGGCACGCCTTACCTTACTGGATATTAAGCATAAAAGACGACAGCATTAAAGGATGCGGCTAAACAAAAACCTCATCACAAGATATCCAATCCTCACTCTGGTAATAATTACGATAGTCGCGGTAATTTCTCTAAACCTCTTGGGGAAAAATACAATCGCACTCTGGGTTGGCGTGATCACAGTACTCCTCGTGATCGGTCTTACAGCAATCGACATGATCAAATCGATAATGCGAGGAATTTTTGGTTTAGACATACTCGCTCTAGTCGCCATGATTGCAACTTTAGCCGTTGGAGAGTATGTTGCAGCATTAATAATAGTATTGATGCTTTCAGGCGGAGAAGCTTTAGAAGATTATGCAGAGAGACGCGCTTCAAAAGAGTTGACTAG
Organism: Microbacteriaceae bacterium; assembly: GCA_035514995.1. GTDB lineage: Bacteria > Actinomycetota > Actinomycetes > Actinomycetales > Microbacteriaceae > Leucobacter_A. Next base: position 10,052 of record DATJCC010000090.1, on the reverse strand, counting down.
CCTTCTCGACAAAACTCCTCAGATCGCTCACCGCTTGGTATCAACAGCTGGAGGAATCGATGATGGTGAGCGCATCGAAGACATCGATATAACCAAAGTCAATGTTGATGACATACTGATAGTCCGGCCCTCAGAGATAGTTCCAGTCGACGGCATTCTAATGACAGAAGAAGCGTCTTTAGACGAGTCATCAATAACTGGTGAAAGCTTGCCAGTATCAAAACGCTCGGGAGAAGAAGTGTTTTCTGGTGTGCTAAACGGCAACCAAGCGATAAAAATAATGGCACTAAGAATTAGTGCTGACAGTCAATTTCAACAGATAATCAAATTGGTTGAACAAGCACAGAAATCCAAAGCCCCAACTGTTCGGTTGGCGGACCGTTTTGCTGTTCCTTTTACGATTGTTTCGCTTCTGATTGCAGGCATAGCCTGGGCGATCGCTGGAGATCCATTACGCTTTGCGCAAGTACTTGTCTTAGCAACCCCTTGCCCCCTTTTGATCGCAGCTCCAGTAGCTTTTCTTGGAGGACTTTCACGAGCAGCAAAAACAGGTGTTGTAATAAAAGGTGGCTCTGTAGTAGAAAAATTGGCCCGAGTTCAATCTGCCGCATTCGATAAAACTGGCACTCTAACAAGAGGCGAACCCGAACTCGTCAAAGTGATGCCTCAAAATGGGTTTCATGAAGATGAACTTTTACTGCTAGTAGCCTCTGCTGAGCAGTACTCAAGTCATGTTCTGGCAGAAGGAATTCGTAAAGCAGCCATCGAGCAGGGTCACGCTCTTCTATCTGCCACTGAAGCTTCAGAGCAAGCTACTAACGGAGTTATTGCATATATAGACGGACGCGAAATCGTTGTTGGCAAACTCGCATACATTCAAAAATTTGCGAGCGAAGCAGAAAGGGTCGAGCTTGCGGCTGGCGAACTAGCAGCCTATGCCGCAATTGATGGGCTTTATGCGGGAGCAATAGTGCTCTCAGATAAAGTTCGAGTAGGGGCTGCACCACTGATCGAATGGTTGAAGACCCAAAACATATCAAACATTATGATGGTCACAGGTGACTCCAAACAAACTGCAACCTCTATTGCACGCATGTTGAACATCCAAGAAGTGCATTCTGAGCTTCTGCCACAAGACAAAGTAGACCTGGTGCATGCAATGCAGCCGAAACCCGTGCTAATGGTTGGAGATGGTGTTAACGATGCTCCGGTGCTAGCCGCAGCCGATGTTGGTATTGCAATGGGTGCTCGAGGTTCAACAGCTGCTGGTGAAGCCGCTGACGCGGTTATTCTGCAGGATTCGATAGCAAAAGTTGCAGATGCTGTTCACATCAGCAAACACACCCTAAGAATCGCTTTACAGGCGATTTGGATCGGCATAATAATGAGTATTGGTCTGATGCTTATAGCAACAACAGGTATGATACCAGCCGTTGTAGGTGCCTTTATGCAAGAAGTAGTTGATCTTGTAGCAATTTTATATGCTTTGCGTACCCTAAATGGCAAACCACTCGAACTAAATAAAATCAGTCGGCAACCTTTGAAGGTATAAAACGCCAAGCCACTGCTCCTGCGGCAATGGTGATTGCTGCAGCAATGAGCGTGTTTATCTGCATTGCCTTTACAAAAGCGTCTTGTGAGATCAATAAAAGCTCAGTCGCGTTTGAGATAGGGAAATCGTTAAGGTAGGCGTCTGCAACAGCCAAAGATTCATTCACAGCTTTAAACGTTTGGTGGTCTAAATCCTTTGGGAGTTGTAGATGCGAGCGGTAGAGCATGGTTTGTATCGAACCTAGCACCGCAATTCCCAAAGCCACGCCTAGTTCGTATGCAGTTTCAGAGATTGAGGAGGCTGCGCCAGCACGCTCAGGAGGGACTGAGCTTACGACGGCATCTGTTGACAGAGTCGAAGCTATCCCTATTCCTAAACCTATGACAGACAACATGATTGCCATCCAAATAAATTCTGCCAAACCCTCTGTTACTGAGAGTCCTGCCAAACCAAGACCCCCCAAAAATAGGCCTACAGCGACCGCTCTCCCAAGTCCAAACCATCTTAAAAGAGAAGAAACTAAGAGGATTACAACAATTGCGGCCAAGGTTAAAGGAAGCTCGGCAAGACCCGCTTGCAATGGAGAAAACCCGCGTGCTAGTTGCAGATATTGAGAAAAGAAAAACAGTAATCCACTGAACGCAAATATAGCAATAGTGTTAGAAAAAATCGCTCCAGAAAAAGCTGGTATTTTAAACAAAGAAATATCGACTAAAGGATATTTAAGAGTGTTTTGTCTCCTCACAAATGTGATACCAGCCAGAAGACCTAAAATGCCGACAGCTATGAGCCACCACTGAGCATCTTGTGAAAATAACTGTTTAATAATATAAACAATGGGTACAACTGCCAGAATCGAAAGTAACGACGATAGCCAATCGATTGGGCCGGAGTTAGGGTTCTTTGATTCACTCAGAAGCACTGCACCTGTGACAACCAGTAGCAACATTACGGGCACATTTATTAGAAAAACTGAGCCCCACCAAAAGTGTTCTAGGAGCACACCGCCTATTAGAGGGCCTAGGGCTGCGCCTGAAATTGCACCTACAGACCAAACTGCTATCGCTCGTGTGCGCTCTTTAGGTATCACGAAGATGTTGCGGATCAACGAAAGTGTTGAGGGCATTAGTGTGGCCCCGCTAATACCCTGAAGCACGCGCGCGGCTATCAACATCTCAGCGCTTACAGAGTAGGCAGCAACTACAGACGCCAGCCCAAACCCAATACTGCCAAGAAGTAAAAGTCTTTTACGACCAACTCTGTCAGCTAGATTACCCATAGTTATAAGTAACCCAGCTATGACGAAAGAATACACGTCACCGATCCAGAGTATCTGGTTTGCGCTTGGATTTAAGTCTTCAGTAAGAGCTGGGACTGCCAGCCCAAGAACTGTGCCGTCCACCGCGATCAGCATGACCGCAAGAGTCAATACTATAAGTGATAGCCACTCTTTTAGTCCGGCAGGTGTTTCATTCTCCACCGTGTAACAATATCACCGTACACCAATATCACCGCGCAACCATGCCCAAGTTATAAAGCCATGTGAACCAGAAACAAAATGGTTTTTAATTGAAGGGAGCAGCTTATCTGTCTCAATGTATCTCTTACTTTACGTTAAAAAAGCCGAGAGCTCCTTTTTCAGCATCAGACATAATGTGAGACACAAAAGGATAGTTACCTGGTTCTAGAAGACTGAATTCGACGAAACCTCCCTGCGATACGGCCAGGTCAAGGGTTTGGCTTCCGCCAACCCCCGTGCTCCCGCCGTCCCTTAAAAGGTAGTCTCCCTCTTTAAAGACTGTGTGGAATTGACCGCCGATTACATGAAAAGCACTACCAACATTTGGGCCTGCCACCAGCATCCAAAGCCTTACCTTCTCACCAGATTGCAAACTGATAGGTCGATATTTGTACTGATTAGCATAACCATTAAATACAACTAAATCAGGCATCTGACTTGATATCCGATCAGCGTCTACTTCACCACCCTGCTCGCCTAAATAATATTCCGACTGAATCAAAACAATTTCTGAATCTACAGCTGCCAAATCCGGTGGATCAATGATCAACGCCCCAAACATGCCGTTTGAGATATGCGCCGACATCGGGGCTGTAGCGCAATGATACATCCAGATGCCGGCTCGCTCAGCCTTAAAATTGTAGACCAGGCTCTCCCCCGGCGCTATCGTACGCATCGGTTCATCTGGAGCGACCACTCCCGCATGAAAGTCAATCGAATGTCCCATGCTGCCTTCGTTGATGAGTGTTATTTCAAACTCATCTCCGACTTTGCCGCGTATAACCGGACCAGGAACCTGCCCTCCGTAACTCCATAGCGACTGAGTAATGCCCGGAGCCACTTCTATAAGCTCATCAGTTACAGGGATTGTGATTTTGTGCAGTGTGGATTCTGGAGCAGCCTGCAAAAAAGCTTCAAAAGGCTCAAATTCCAAAGTTGGTTCTTCACCTAAGTCAATTTGTTGAATCTCATGTGGTGTTTCAGGTCCTGCTGTTTCTTCGGCAACAGCGTCGCTAAGCTCTGAGCCAAGAGCAACTATCTCTGCTTCCATACCCATTGCCCTGTGTCCCGTTATCGAGCACCAGACATCCATGCTTGAAGCGATCACACCAACGTCAACGATCTCGCTTTCTCCCGGCGCTAATCGCTTCGATGAAATGCCGTTTGCAAAAGTTATATCGTGGGTGTCGTCACCAGTGTTGGTGAATTCAACGATCAGCTGGTTACCAACGGGAACCTCAAATATTGCTGGCACAAAGCGCATACCTTCGACGTGCACATCAATAGTTGTAACGCTTCCGGTCTCTTTCACGTTGCCTGTTGAAACGGTGGTGATACCGACTGCTGCGGGATCCCCTGCTATCGCCACTCCTAATACAAGCAGTATGGTTCCAACCCCTGTAACAAGTTGCGCGCTGAAAGAAACTTTTGTGCCAGGCTTCACTGACTCAGCAATATTGGGTAAATCTTGTTCGTGTTTTTCTTTAGCCAGTTCCGTTCTTGTTTTAGCGGCTGCCCATAAAGCCGCGATCGCAAACGGAATAAAAGACAACATTATTACAAAAACTAAAAGGCTAAGCGATACTTTCGCGAGACTAGGAAGAGGCAACAAATAAAGCGCGACTCCCAAGTTTATGACGGTTATTCGATAGTAGGTCCCTCTATTTAGCTCTGTCTCAGCCGATTTTCTTGCTGCAGGGCTCCCCATAATTACCGGCAACAGATAGCTGATCGCTCCAATAACCAGTTGTGCAATAAAACCGGTGATCATCGCTGGAAGAAGCAGGGTAAAGCGTGAGACGGCTTCACCCATTTCGTTTGAGGTTGTGATCATCACAACAAGTGCTACAAGAAGAGTGACGAGCCAAAACAAAGCTGCAACAATACTCAGACCGGGATAGCTCACTGAGCCTGCCCCACGCATCTGACGCACAGATTCAAAAATGACTATGGTTAGACCAGTCAGCCAAACCAACAGCCCAAATCCGCTTATTAGAGGGTTACCAAGAACGGCCCCTGCGGCAGCTACGAGCGTACCTAAAGAGATTAAAACAAGAACAGCACTTGATTTTCTTCCGTCTGTTTCACGCATACGAGCGTGTAAAACAGTTGGAAGAAAAATTATGACGGTCCCTACGACTGTCGTACCGATCCACCCAAATAGATTGATAGCAGAATGAGCCAAAAACAGTTTTTCACGTAACGGGTCGTCACCGCTTAGCTGGGCCACCCAAAACCCTAGCGTGGCTCCTAGAGCTAGCCACAACCCTGCAACAACATAGAACCTTACAAGGTTGCCGAAGCGAGAGGTTAGTGCACCTTTTAACTGTAAAGTCATCAAAGTGCTGTGCGTTAAAGCAGCCGCAACAATCAGGCTTGCCCCAACTAACAACACAGCTTTAGCTTGTACTACCATTCCGGTGACAACTAAAACAGCGCCAGCTGTGTGAGCTCCAAGGCGTATAGCAAACAAGAGTCTCCCACCGGGTGCCTGACGACGAGTTAAAGTATCAGCGAAATGTTGACTCCAGATATAGATTGCACTGCTAACCGCCCCAAGTAGGGTGATATGAACCATCAACCAGACAGGATACACAAAAAACCGGTGGAAGATAACAGCGATACTCGCAGCAAGAACCCATACGAGAAACACCGAGTTTGTAAGCAAATACCAGGTTCTTCTATGTATGTTTTTCATTGCTAGTAATTCCCTGCCTTAACTTCTCGAGTGGCCAAGATCGCTGATGTCGCTGCTGCTATCAAAAAGGTAACTATCGCCAAGACGTTACCTGCACCCCCTATTTGGGTGAGTAGCTCTTCGTCTCTCACATCCCCTACTACACGAGCAACAAGAGACACTTGGAGCAGTGCTAAGGGAACATAAAACAATTTCCTGTATGGCAATTTGATGCGCAAAACAGCCGGTAAAATCACCGAGGCATGTGCCATGATCATCGACATCACAAACCCGAGTAGCACTGCGTGTGTGGTTAAATCAAAAATTTTGCCTTTTGGCTCTCCCACCATTATCCATGTGGCTCCAGCTACAAACAACCACACGTAGCCACTCAAAAGGCACACAGCCATATAGCGCGTTGCTCCGGTTGCGCCGATTGTAGTGCGAGCCACATCCACTACAAAGAGCCAAATGACGAGTGTCAGAATTGAAAACCCTAAAACGATATACCCGAGCGACCCCCACAACAAAGGTGTGATAGATGCAACAGCAGTGAACGTGCTTAACGCGAGCCCAAGCCTTTCACCGTTTAGTGTGAGTCCGCCCACCCTTCCAAGCTCTATTCGTTCACCAACGATCGTCAAAACCAAAAAAAGCGAAGCGAGCATCGACACTTTTTCAAAGCTAATTCCGGATAGCCAAAGTAGCGCAGAAACAAAGCCAACAAAGTTAGCCAGTATTTGTACGGAAGTCGCAATACTTTGCTGCCGCAACCAAATACGTCGATAAATCAGCAGCATCACACCAAGACCCATCAATATTGATATTTTACCAACTGCCTGGGTCGCAGAAAAAATGAGCAGGGCGCTTCCGACGCTTAAAAATAGTGGGCTGCTGAAAGCCCAAAACCTTCGAATAGCAACAGCGCGCTCTAAAGAAATCAGTGATGAAACGAAACCAAATATCATGGCAGGTGCGTGGACTTCTCTTAGCGCTGGGTTCTCAATAAACAAAATCCCTATACGTGCAAGACCAGCTAATAACCCTACAATCAGCATTGCAGCTGCAGGCAACATTATTGCAAGCCTAGAAGCTGTTACCAGCAATTGATTTTTTTGAAATTCAGTGATGGTATGCCGTTTGTGGCCAGTAGTGTTATTTTTTTGGCCCTTCATAATGCCAAGTATAGTCTCTACTTAGGCTTACCTTACTTGAAGAGTTTTGTTAAGCCTTCTTCATCACTAAGTCTCGGTTCCGTTTTAAACTCTTTGCGCACCCCGGTGATGTCACGATAAAAATCTCTAATTTTATTCATGTCAGAGACTACATCACCCGATAGCTTGATGGTTGTGCCTAAGCCTGCGCTCTTCGTAGCACCATCAGCGAAACCTAAAGTTACTGGCATATCAGCTTCGTAAGCAATCCTGTAGAAACCGCTACGCCAACCTTTACCCCGCCGTGTTCCCTCCGGAGTCACTACAAGCACAAACCGTTTGTCTGATTTCGCTTTTTCAATCACTGTTTCTACTAGACCGGCTGGTTTTTTGCGATCCACAGGTATTCCTCCCAGACCGCGCATAATCGGACCAGCGATACCTTTAAAAAGCTCTCTCTTGCCCAGCCAATGCACTCTAATTTTCGCGTCCCATGCAATTGCAAGCATGAGCAGAAAGTCATAATTTGATGTGTGCGGTGCTCCAATAAGAATACGTGGTCCTTCTACGTGCTCTTTTTCTCTGACAAGTTTCCACCGATTGAACGTCCAAAATATACGAGCAATAAACCATCGAAACTGAATTAAAAACATTTACAAATCTAAGATTTAAGCTGCAACAGGCACAGAAACCAAAGACCTAGCCATATATCCCGCTTCAACAAGAATCGGCAAGTGATCTGATCCGCCACGATCAAGGGTGGTTATCTTACTCACGTTGAGACCGTATGAAGTAGCAAAGTCAAAGTGACCTCTAAAAAGTTTATAGCGCGTATACGTTCTTTTGTCGCTGACGGTCATGTCAAAGCCGTGGCTGCGTACTTTAGAATCAAGAAGATTATGAAAAATAGGGTAGTTAAAATCGCCAACCATCAATGAAGGCAAGCCACCCCCCAAGTCTTTGAGAAGACTGTGAGAAGCTTCTATTTGGTGCCGACGCAAGGAGTTTAAAGCGGTTAGTGGCGCGGCATGAAATGATGCTGCCACTAGTCCCTGCTTTTCTTCGTGATCATAAAGATGCACACCCAATAATCTTTCATGGGCGGGCGATAAGAGACGATCATGCATTGAACTTTTCAGCTTAAAAGTTTTAGCAGAAAGAGGCTCAAAACGTTCATCGTTCGCATAAATCGCTAAACCTAAACGATTATTTTCAGTCGAGTGTACAAGCTGAAGCGGACCAATCTGGTCCGGTAAAGATTGAGGATCAGCTTCTTGTAAGCAGATGAGATCTGGAGAGTGATTTAATACCAGTGTTGTTAATTCTGGAACCGCGCGGTTCTTACGTAGGTTATAGCTTAATACTCGCAATAGACCCCGAACTTTCTTTGGTTTGAATCATAAGCTTCATACTATTACCAGAAGCTATGCTGTGTCTGAAAGACATACAATTTTAAGAAAAAGATATAGTGAATAAAATGCATGCATTAAACAGTGCGTCCGAAAATTTACGCTTCTTCCAAAAACACTCTGTGCTTCGTCGAATCACCTTTGTGTTCTTCTATGAACTAATAGCAATCATTTTTACACTTTTAATTCTAGAAAAAGCTCTCGGTCATGGAGGAGCGATTTCAACGCTAACTGCTGTTCTTATATCATTAACTGCTGTCACTTGGAATTACATCTGGAACACAATCTTTGAATTTTTTGAACGCCGTCTAAAGTCCAAAGGAAGAAGTTTTTATAAAAGACTAATCCATGCTGTTGGGTTCGAAGGGTTTCTAATTGTCTTCACAGTACCTTTGACTGCTTTTTTACTTAAAATCACTTTGGTAGAGTCATTTTTTCTGCAAGCAGGGCTTCTCCTTTTCTTCTTCATTTTTACATACATCTATGCCTGGGCGTTTGACCGTATCTTCGGGCTTCCCGCATCAGCCAGCTAATAGATATAACTTGCGTGAAACACCCATGTTTGGTTAGTGTTGTATAGGTTGTGCCAGGTGTCGCATTACACTTTCAACGTGTGAAGCGCACCAAATATAACGCACAGAAACTGCGCTCGCAGCAAATATCATTCATTTTGAACTCAAGCGCGCTAACCTGAACAGGGGGCACTGATGGCTCAGTCCGCACGGATGGCAATTGATAAGAATCGCTATCGGCCAGACCCTTCAGTTCTGACAGCTTTGAAGAGCCCCCGCATCTTGACTCGAGAAGTGTTAGCGGGGCTCGTTGTAGCGCTCGCGCTTATTCCAGAAGCCATCTCATTTTCAATAATTGCCGGAGTTGACCCGAAGGTTGGGCTCTTCTCTTCATTTATTATGGCCATCACAATTGCCTTTGTTGGAGGCAGGCCAGCCATGATTACAGCCGCTACCGGAGCTATCGCGCTCGTCATTGCTCCAGTCGCTAGAAATTATGGCATGGACTATTTCATCGCAACTGTTCTTTTGGCAGGTGTTTTGCAAATTCTTTTGGCTGCGTTTGGGGTAGCCAAATTAATGCGATTCATACCTCGTAGTGTCATGGTTGGCTTTGTAAACGCGCTGGCGATTCTTATTTTTACGGCACAGTTACCACATCTGATCGATGTGCCTTGGATTGTATACCCGTTAGTAGCAGTCGGTCTGCTGATCATGGTAGTCATGCCCAAAATGACTAAAGTGATCCCTGCACCGCTCGTATCGATTATTTTGGTAACCGCATTCGTCGTTATTTTCGCAATTAATGTCCCGACCGTTGGTGACCAGGGAGAGCTCCCGCGGAGTCTTCCAGAACTCTTCATCCCAGACGTTCCATTGTCTTTGGAAACATTATCGATAATAGGACCCTACGCTTTGGCGATGGCTCTTGTAGGGCTTATGGAATCGTTAATGACTGCAAAGCTGGTTGATGAAATCACCGACACTCACTCAAATAAGACCCGCGAGTCTTGGGGGCAAGGTGTAGCCAATATAGTTTCAGGTTTCTTTGGCGGGATGGGCGGCTGCGCAATGATCGGCCAGACCATGATCAACGTAAAAGCTTCTGGCGCGCGCACCCGTATTTCTACTTTTTTTGCTGGTGTATTTCTACTGATTCTTATCGTGGTGCTCGGAGAAACAGTTGCAATTATCCCAATGGCTGCTCTCGTAGCTGTGATGATAATGGT
>DATJCC010000089.1:0-7509 GCA_035514995.1 Microbacteriaceae bacterium | reverse complement strand
GGGGTGAGTTGCGATTAATCGGCGCCACCACTCTTGACGAATATCGTGAGTATATAGAAAAAGACGCAGCCCTTGAAAGACGATTTCAGCAGGTTTACGTTGGTCAGCCCAGCGTCGAAGATACTGTAGCTATTTTGCGCGGATTGAAGGAACGCTATGAAGCGCACCACAAAGTAACAATCGCAGACTCAGCGCTGGTGGCTGCGGCGGCGCTCTCAAACAGATATATAACGGCTAGGCAACTGCCTGATAAAGCCATTGATCTGATTGATGAAGCGGCAAGCCGGTTGCGCATGGAAATCGATAGCGCACCTTTAGAGATCGACGAGTTGCGCAGAGCCGTTGATCGTTTAAAACTAGAAGAACTAGCTCTGAAAAAAGAAAAAGACGCAGCGTCCAAAGAGCGACTTGAAAAACTTCGAGAAGACCTGCGCGAGAAAGAAAAGCAACTACAAACGCTTGAAGAGCGATGGGAAAAAGAACGCAGTGGTCTAAACAGAGTCGGGGAACTCCGCGAAAAGCTTGATCGCAGAAAAAGCGAAGCCGACCTTGCCCAGCGAGAAGGCAACTTAGAAAAAGCTTCTAAGATTCTATACGGCGAAATCCCTGTCATCGAAAGGCAGCTATTAGAAGCTGAGCAAGAAGAGAAATCAGAGTCCGGCCAACCACGCATGGTCAACGACCAGGTAACCGACGACGACATAGCCGAAGTGGTCGCTGCATGGACGGGGATCCCCGTGGGTCGCCTTCTGCAGGGTGAAACAGAAAAGCTTCTTTCGCTCGAGAGTGAATTGGGTAAAAGGCTCATCGGTCAAACCGAAGCAGTCGAGTCAGTGGCAGATGCTGTAAGAAGAACTCGAGCGGGCATCTCAGACCCAAACAGACCAACCGGATCGTTTCTTTTCTTAGGCCCAACGGGGGTAGGTAAAACCGAGCTAGCCAAAGCGCTCGCAGAGTTCTTGTTTGATGACGAACGAGCGATGGTGCGCATAGACATGTCTGAGTACGGCGAGAAGCATTCAGTTTCACGTCTCGTAGGAGCGCCACCTGGATACGTTGGGTATGAACAGGGTGGGCAACTAACAGAAGCGGTAAGACGCAGACCGTATTCTGTGGTTTTGCTTGATGAAGTTGAAAAAGCGCATCCTGAAGTTTTTGATGTGCTACTGCAGGTGCTTGATGACGGGCGGCTAACAGACGGTCAGGGCCGAACAGTGGACTTCAGAAACGTCATTTTGATACTCACATCAAATCTAGGTAGCCAATACCTGATTGACCAAACAACCACGTGGGAAGCAAAAGAACAGGCGGTAAGAGAAACGGTACGTCAAGCCTTTAAGCCAGAATTTGTCAACAGGCTAGATGAAATTGTTATCTTCCACCCCTTAAGCAAAGAAAACCTAGAAAAGATTGTCGAGATAGCCGTTGCAAAACTGCAAACGAGGCTGGCTGAGCGCAGGCTCACAGTCGCGGTTACCTTAGATGCCGAAAAATGGCTCGCAGACAAGGGCTACGATCCAAGCTTTGGGGCAAGGCCGTTGCGCAGATTGATGCAACAAGAGATTGATGACCGCTTAGCGCGAGGAATTCTATCTGGAGACATTCACGACGGAGATACAGTGACAATAGAAGTCAGCGAAAATGGTGACTCTTTAAGATTAAACACTGTGCATTCCGATGTTAATACAGAAACAGACTAGATAACCGAAGATCCGAAACAGCGTAAGATATACCAAAAGTCTAAATAGGGAGAGATAAGAGTGTTTAAAACAGTTCCATTAGCTTTAGGCGCAAACGTTTTTGGATGGACCGCAGACCTAAATGATTCATTTGCCGTGCTTGACAAATTTTTGGAAAGCGAAGCAACTCTTATCGATAGCGCAGATGGATACTCACACTGGAAGCCGGGTAACTCTGGTGGTGAATCAGAAACCATAATCGGTGAATGGTTAACCACCAGAAATGCCCGCAAAAGAGTGCAAATCGCAACCAAAGTGTCGACGCACCCCGATTTTAAAGGGCTTTCGCCACTGAATGTGCGCAGGGCAGCAGAGGCATCTTTGAAGCGATTAAACACAGATTCAATAGATCTTTACTATGCACACTATGACGATCCAGAAGTGCCAATTGTAGAAACCGCGGCTGCTTTTTCGGGCCTCGTCGATGCAGGTAAGGTGCGCGCTATTGGGCTCTCAAACTATTCTCCAGATCGTATAAATGAATGGTTCAAAGTTGCACGTGCAGAAAACCTCACCCTTCCGGTTGCGCTTCAGCCGCACTACAACCTCGTTGAACGTGACTTTGAAAGTAACGGTCTAAGAGATGTGGCGCTCACAGAAAAACTGTCAGTGTTTCCATACTATTCATTGGCCAAGGGGTTCCTGACAGGAAAATACCGTTCCGTGAACGATGTTGACGCGCAACACGCTAGCCCTAGAGCTGAGTCGGCGACTGGATACCTTGATGATCGAGGCCGAAAAGTTCTTACAGCGCTAGATGAAATAGCTGCTGCTAAGAACGTATCTGTTACTGCAGTGGCGCTGTCTTGGCTAAAGCATCAACCAACGGTGATGGCACCAATAGCCAGTGCAAGAAACACATCTCAACTTGCAGGCCTTTTAGAGTCACTCAGAGTTTCTTTAACTGCCGACGAACAAAAACTTTTAAACACTGCATCACAGTGACGCTAATGCGGCGTGATTTATGCTGTGAGATTAATGATGTGGAGTCAGAAAAAGCTGTCAGAATAGTATTGTGAAAGCTGACCTCAATTCAAACCCGCACCCCGAACGCACAACATCTGGAGTAGGGCCGTGGCCTGGGGGTAGTGAGAACTGGCCAGAGGGAACGCATTATGATCAGGAGCTTCTAGCCCAGGGTGATAGCCGCAACGTGATCGACCGGTATCGGTACTGGAAGATGGAAGCCATAGTTGAAGACTTAGATCAGCATCGGCATGGCTTTCATGTTGCAATTGAAAACTGGCAACACGACATGAACATAGGCTCAATAGTGAGAAGCGCCAACGCATTCGCCGCAGACACTGTGCACATTGTCGGTAGACGGCGTTGGAACAAGCGTGGTGCAATGGTCACAGATAGATATCAGCATGTTCAGTATCATGAAAGCGTCGCGGCTCTAGTTGAGTGGTCAAAACAGATGGAAATTCCGATAATTGCTATCGATAATGTGCCAGGCTGTGTGCCAGTTGAAACTTTTGATTGGCCCGAGAAATGTATAATGCTTTTTGGTCAGGAGGGCCCCGGTCTTTCTAAAGAGGCTATTGCTGCTTCTGAAGACGTTGTAGAGATTACTCAGTACGGATCAACCAGGTCGATTAATGCTTCTGCGGCAGCGGCTGTAACCATGTACACGTGGGTTACTATGCACTCACCGCTAGTGCCAAAAAGTAAAGACTAACCTTTAAAAACGGTGTGAAGATACCTATCTTCTAATTTTGCGCGCCCACCCAAGCCATCTATCTCAAACAAAACTGCAACGCCAATAAGTTCGAGACCCAGCTGCTCGATCATTTTAGCGGCAGCAGAGATAGTTCCTCCCGTAGCTAAGACATCGTCAATCAATAATACTTTTGAACCTGCCTTAACATCGTTTTGCACCTGCAAAGTTGCAGTCCCATACTCAAGCTCATACTCTGCAGAAAACGCGGGCCGCGCTAATTTACCCTTTTTGCGCACCGGCAAGAAGCCCGCTTTAGTTTGCGAGGCGGCTGCACCTGCGAGTATGAATCCGCGCGCATCTACTCCCGCAACTACATCAAAGTCGCCCGCAAAGGGCTCAATGAGTGCGCGTACGGTGACATCAAACGCTGGCCCGTCAGCAAGAAGCGGGGCTATATCTCGAAAAAGCACGCCTGGTTTAGGGTAGTCGGGTATTGAAGCGATCAGTGATTCGGCTCTTTGTAATGCTATAGACACTCCCATAGGTTATCCGATGCTGGCTGAGCACAATAAATTTAAGACGAAATTTCCCTTTTTCAAAAAAATAATGTAGTCTCACATAGGTCGGTTACGATCGAATGCGCCCTTAGCTCAGCTGGATAGAGCGTCTGACTACGGATCAGAAGGCCAGGGGTTCGAATCCCTTAGGGCGCGCCAACAAAAAACACCCGGTCAGATAATAAATCTGCCGGGTGTTTTCTTTATTATAAGCTAGTTGATTTCTATTAACTCAAGCTGTTCTGTTACCTCATCCATCGCAAAATGCATGCCATAGACTTTGATAACGTTTCCGGCTGAGGTGTCAGCAAGCAAAATGAACTGCGTATCGTTTGGAGTTAAACGAAGGAAGTCCTGCCCGTTTATGGTGACGCTGTCGAGAGGTTTGTCTCCGCCAAAGTTATCGTTCAGTTTTGCTCTTTCGGCTTCAGCGCTTTCAGCAAGCGGCAGGAAGCTAACCTCGACGTAACCTTTTCCAAGGTCATCATTTTTTAGTTTAGCTTTTTTATCGGTCGAAGAATCCGCATACCAGCCATCAGCTAGGTTGATGGTGCTTCCTTCGATCTCGACTCCACCGGCGCTCTTCTTTTCTTCTATGTCAGCGGCGACGGCTTTGGCCTCTTCGGTTTGGCGTCCCTCAACTTCGAACACAATGTCTGTGTCTTCAACGCTTGCTGTGAAGCCGCCAAAGTTTACTGTCACAGGGTTGTAGTCGGTGAGTTCCCAACCGTATACGAGGTCGACAGATTCGCCATTTTCAAGTTCTTCGTCCGCGGCAGAAAGATCGGTGATAGTGCCGCTACCGTCTTCTATGCGGCTCCAACGCAACTTTTCGCCACTATCGTCAAAGGCGTTAACGTTTGCCGCACTGCTGAATGGCCAAGGATCGTCACCTATGTGAGTGGCCTTCAGGTACACGAGCAAGACGTCAACTTCTTTTTCGCTGTCAAACACTACGTCGTCGTTATAAATTTCGACTTCATAAAAGTTGCCAAGCTGAAATGTTTTCACATCATATGAACCCGTTTCAGGGGCACTTTCGATAGTTTCCTCGACAGTTTCGTCAACTGTTTCACCGGCACCGCTTCCGCACGCAGTGAGCCCGAGGGTCAGGCTGAGCATCAAAGCCCCGAAAATTGCCGGTCTTGATTTGCTCGTTCCGATACGTTTTAACGCCTTCATTTCTTTCCCTTTTCTTATTTTAGTGTGTTTGTGACGGGTTTAGAGGGAACGCTCCATGCGGGTGTTCCGGCTATCTGAACCCTGTTGTCGAGCTAAGTTTAGCAAGCCAGAGAGGGATTCAGACCCTGTTGTAACCAAATTGGTACAGCAAATTTTTTGGGCGTTTTAGAGTCTGGGATCCAGGAATTCAGAACTTTTGGGGGCATCAGCCGAGTCCTTCTATGCGACAACCGTCTGTGTCAGCCGCTGAAATACTGGCCTACCCTTGTACAGGTGGCGGTTTTTCGGTACTCGCTACCATCGATGCTTCTAAGCCGAGAATTTCTATGTTGTAAGGGGATAATTCTTGTCGCACACGTCAAACGGTTTGGGATTCACACTCAAACGATTGTTTGCAGTTATTGCTGTTGTTTTTCTTGGAACGAGCATGCTGTTCGTAAATTCTGCTCCGGCAGCGAATGCGCTTCCTGAAGATGTTTTCACTAACTCACTCGTCTACCCGAATGGATCCGCAGTCGAGCCGGGCACCGTTGTTGATGCTGGCACAAAGCTTTGCATGCGCACGCAGTATCAAAAACAGACGGGTGAGGATGACCTGACGGGTAAAACTATCAACGTGGCGTTTTCGGACACGGTTGTGGTTGATTCGCCTCCTGCGGGGAATGATGCCGTCCAGAGTGTGCAAAACGCGGGTAACGGGTTTGACATTAAGTTTAAGGATCCGTGGCCAACGGGCATTAATCAGGGTTTTCTAGACCTCTGTTTTACTGTAGAAGATGTTGACGTGAGTGGTGAAGTGGACGTTGAGTGGCAGCTCGAAACGAGAGAGGGAAGCTTCCAAATCATCGTCAAAAAAGACGGTGATGAACCAGCCAACTGAACCGCTCTGGGTTTGTTGGAGACTTTTCTTTTACGTTTTCACCAGTTCTTGAACGCTGGTAATACCATCATAGAACGCTTGGTAAAACTCCGCTGGCGGAACGTCTCCAAGATAACTGTGTAACCTTTCTGTGTTATGCCAGTGCACCCACCCAAGCGTCGCTAGCTCTAAATCATCAATCGTTTTCCAAGGCCCCACTTTCGCTGGCCCACGCACAAGCTCAGCCTTGTAATACCCATTCACGCTCTCAGCGAGAGCATTGTCATAACTATCACCAACCGTCCCGATCGAGGGCGTCGCCCCGATTTCTGCGAGACGTTCACCGTAACGGATTGAAGTGAATTGGCTACCAGCATCAGAGTGGCATCGAAGCTCTGGCAGCTTCTTGCCTCGCGACCAGCGAGCCATCTCGATTGCGTCAAGCACAGTTTCAGTTTTCATATTTGATGCACACCTCCACCCGACAATTGCGCGGTCAAACACATCAATGATGAAACACACATACGCGATACCCTGCCACGTCGGTACGAAAGTTAAATCAGTAACCCACAACTGGTTAGGTGCTTCTGCGCTGAACACTCGGTTGACTAAGTCCGGGTGTCTTGCGGCCTGAAGATCACGCTTCGTTGTTTTCACCCGTTTCTCGCGGCATGCACCCTCAATTTCAAGGGTTTTCATCAGCCTTGCTACTTGGTCACGGCCGATATTAATACCGGCTCGTTTTGCCGCTTTCCAGAGTTTGCGCACCCCATAAACAGAGTAGTTTGCTTCCCAAATCGCTAGAAGCCGAGGCATCAGCTCAGCATCTCTAATCTCCCTTGCTGATGCAATCCTGCCGTTCGCGGCATAATACGTTGACGGGGCCATCTGCAATACTTTGCAGATGAGCTCGACCCCAAGACGACGACCAGCCACGATATCATCCTTACTACGGTTGATAAAAACCACTAATTCTTGTGTTGGCGGTCGAGCTCCGCCCCGAAGAAAGACGCCGCCCGTTTCAGGATCTCGTTGGCACGTCTAAGCTCACGCACTTCCTGTTCAAGCTCTTTCACGCGGGCTTGCTCACCGGTAGTGACGCCGGCTTTCACTCCCTCATCAATATCAGCTTGACGCACCCAAAGGCCTACAGATTCAGGTCCGTAACCGAGCTGTTTTGCAACCCTGGAAATCGTGCCATTGTCAGTGCCAAGCTCCGCCCGCAATGTTCTAACCATCCGGACAGCGTCAGATTTCTGCTCTGCACTGTAGCGTCTGCTTCTTTTATTTTGTAACTCCATGGTTCCATTCTCCATCCATAACTATGGAGCCTCCAACAAACCCAGAGCGATTCAGTCTTCCCTTCAGTAGCGGTGATTAATATGTCTGCACGGTTTCCGGGAGTGAGTAGGATTTCATCAACATTCTTTGGGTTTTCAAAACGACCTGAATCTATTCCAAGCAGCTGGAGCTGTTGACCAAAAAGTTGTAAGTTAAGATATCTGGAAG
>DATJCC010000088.1:0-12975 GCA_035514995.1 Microbacteriaceae bacterium | reverse complement strand
AACGGCAGATCGTTAGATGACCCCCATTTTAGTTATAAACTTCAGTGGTTGAGGGCACTCCAAAAGCACACAGTACAGTGGCTTAAAGATAACCCTGACACTCCACTAGCATTAATGGGTGACTGGAATATTGCACCGCTTTACGAAGATATGGGGGATCCATCTTTTGTTCCAGGGAAATCTACCCACATTTCAGACGCTGAACGAAAAGTATTCAATAGCTTTTTGCCCTACATCACCGACCCAGTGCGATCACTGGTTCCTGAAGGTTACACTTTTTGGGATTACAAAGCGGGTAGATTTCAAAAAAATGAGGGTATGAGAATAGACTTCATTCTCGGTTCAGAGGCTTTTAACTGCGCTGTCACAGCCGCTAAAATCGACCGCGATGAGCGGAAAGGGGATAGCCCCAGCGACCACGTTCCTGTGATTGTTGATCTAGATCCACAGCTTTTAGGCGAGACCTTTGAAGATGACTTCGATCGCCCTATGGTCTTTTAGCGAGTTTAATCTAAAGTATCACTGTATTCGATAACCGATTCTACAGTTTCGACTATCGATTTTATCTGCGGCTCATCGTGCAAAATCTCAGCACACAAACCAATAAGATGGGCTTCTCGCCGAGCACTCTCACCGACGCAAGCCACGAGCGTATTTTTTGGACGACCAGAGAACTGTTCGAAAACTTCACGAGCGATCATTGGTGAAGCTACAAGAAGAGCATTGATTCTGCCCGACTCGACGTCTTCTTTTGTATGCACTGACGATGGCACCCCCACGGTGCGAAAAGCAACAACCTGTGTCACATCATGACCTTTATCTATAAGTCCGGCCGTTAGCACAGGCTTTGCAACGTTTGAACGCAGAGTCAAGATTTTCTGAGGAGCAGGATTGTCTGGCCACTGTGCAAGTAAGCCCAGCACAGTGGTGTCAGCACCCTCTGGGGTCAAAGCAACATCATAACCAGCGTCAATAAAAGCTGCTTCTGTCGCTTCGCCTACAACCGCTACCCTAGTGCGAGGAGGTATCACCGCTCCGTGATGCGCCAAAACATTAACAACGGTTGCACTGGTAGCGGTAATCCAATCGAAATAGCCCTCTTCTAATTTTTTAAGAGAAGCAATAAGTGTCTCTTCTTCGCTTGTGTTGGCAAAATCTACAAGAGGAGAAATTACCGGGTTTGCTCCCTGTTCACGCAAGGCTTTAGAGACAAGCTCGCCCCAAGTACCACCACGTGGTACTAGCACACGTAAACCATGAAGTGACTTTTTCGGTACCGTCATACACCCCACTCATTTATTCAAAGGCGCAACCAACCCGCAAGCCTTGATGTCAGTCTTTGACTTAAGGGCTGGCTCGGAAGGTATTATTCCTTCGATTCAACCATTGTTGCCCCGAATTAGTTAATTTGCAAAACGTGAAGGCTGATATCGCAAATTGGAATCAAAATGTGATATCAGTCATCAGCCTAAAAGGCGCATGATTTTGTTGGTGACTGCATATGCTGCGACACCTACAGCAACCGCTGCACCCGCCACTATCCCGGCAAAAACCAAAGGTTTGCTTTCTTTGAGGTCTTTGATCTGCTCAGTTTTTACAGCAACTGCATCATCAAACCTTTGAGCATAGTTCAACCGGTCGCTCAATAAAGCTAATGTCTCGTATAGCTCTGCACGTGCATGGTTAGTTTCGCTCATCCGTTCGAGTTTCATTTTTCCTCCCGAGCAGTTTGACCACGCTCTGATGCCAAATTTTCTGATGCATTGTATTTGACGCTGGTTGAAGCAACTATAACGTCATCGCTAACGCGAGAAATTGTTTCTTCCGGAACCGGATTGCCCTTCTTCAAAAGCAAAACACCCGCTAAAACAGAAACCACAGCAAGAAGAATCAGAGCTCCGGCAACTATCAGGGCAGATGCCCAAAGCGGCAGAGCCAAATTAATAGCACCAATCGCCGCCGTTCCGAGAGCAGCTACCGACCAAAACAGGAAAAACAGGGCAATAACAACAAACACCGCTCCGATGCTGACCTTTTTTAGCGCCCTAAAAACCTCTTGTTTAGCATTTTCATATTCAATGCGCACAAGCTCAGCAATCTGGCCCGGCAATCGTGCTAATAATTCAAAAGTGCCTGGTTGAACTTTTTTGCGTGACATCTAGCTCTCGTTTTCGGGTTTAGGGTTCGTTACCGCATAAAGCGCTTTTTTGCCCTTACCGATAACATAATCTTGCGCACCCGCGACACGATCTCCTACGAAACCTTTTACCGCAATACGACACCTCACAACTGGGGTGGTCTCCCAGAGTTTGGCGGCGCCACTCTTAATCTGTTCATACCGTCCTCTACCAGCGCGAGCCCCAAGAACATAACCCGCGGCAAGCCCAAACACAAATGTGGCCTTACGTTTCACTTCATCCTCCAGTCTTGATAAGACTTTAAGCCTATTAATTCCACCCTATCGCGCATCGGTGTGTTAGACACAAAAATATCTGTTTCTAAAAATTTTAGATGCGATTATCGACCATTTTTTATCTAAATTTCACTTCTATCGCTCTCTAGGGTTGTGTGATCGAAATGCCTAAAAGACGCCTGCGAAGCAACACGGCTTGGGTTGTAGCGTCTCTGATGGAACGCGATAATCCCAGTTCGCTGGTATCAATCAAGCACTCAACTGTTAGCGGCTCATCGGTTTGCCCGCTTAACCCATCTATGTTGAGGCTAGCTTCAAGAGCCTGCGCTTGTGTCTCGGTTGCTGGCTCTGCATCTGCAACAAACCTTATAATTTGTTTATCTGCAATCAAAGTTGCGGCGGTCCTATTAAGAGCTTCTTGCACAACCTCGTCACTTATTGCTTGGGGTGCATCAGAAGTTTCAGAGCGCACCTCTAACGCGCTTTGCTCAGCCTCCGCAAAAATTGCTGCGCTAAACCACTGCCCATTATCATCGTGCCACGCAGTAGTAGCCAGAGAATTATCCTTGAAATCTTGTCGAGTATCTATCTCTGCAATAGCGTGCGCGCGTTTTAAGCCGTCTGAGCGGATCTTGGTTTTGACTAGCGCCCTAGCCTCATATTCCTGCTCACCATGGGAGGTGACTATTCCGCCAAGAAGTGTAATCTTGTTGAGCATCTGTGTAGCGAAAGTGGCCCATCCACAGTCAGGTTCAACCTTTGATTCTAAGGTCTCATACCGCTCTGCATAAGCTAAAACGGCGCCTGTTAATGAGCCTGTGCGAGTTATCGTTTCGTTCAGCCCCGGCATCACGACTGCGACATCTACTTCGTTGGAAGAGAATCCGTATTTGTGTCGAAGTTGTGGAGTCACCAGCCGGTGCAACACTTTTTGTCCGACCCGTGGATGTACCAGATCAGCTACTACACGTGTTTTACCGATAGTGAGAACTGGCTTGAGCCGATCGAGATAAGCACGAAAAGCGCCACCTAAACCAAGCAAAGCACTATTTTGTGAGGCTAACGGCGAACTTGGAATGCCATAAACAGAGGCAGGCTCAGTAGCTAACCACTTATTTTTGACCCGTGCATATAGTTGCGGCGGAGGTGTTTTTTTAGCTGATATTTCAGGCTGCTCTGTCTCCTTTAGAGGTCTGGCCACTTTTTCTATCAGGTCAGCAACCACGCCATCAGGGTCGAGCTGCGAAGCTAAAAATGTGTTCTCCAAAAGTTCTTTTTCGGGTTTCAAAATAACAACGCTCAACCCAACACTCACACACTCAAGAGCCACCGTTAGTTGGGCCAGAGCGCTTCCGTAAACCAGCACATCAACTTTTTGTGGTGGTTCTGGCGCTTCGTCTGGCTCGGTGGTTATCACTATAAATTCTCCCCTAGCGTTGTTCTAGCGCTTTTGACGCATTGGTGCGGTTATGCCCATTTTGTGAGTGATCCGCAAAACTAGCATCGCATAGAGCACAAAGCTTGCTGCTTGAATAAGAACAGCAATAACGTCTGCCCCAGTATCTTGCGACTGTGAAGTCTCACCGGTAATGCCAGTTAGTAGAAGCAAGAAAACCACAAGATTGTTAATAACGTGTAGCGAGATAGCCGCTTCTAAACCTCCCGTGCGCCACGTCAGCCACCCAGCGACTATGCCAAGAATACCAACCTGCACTAACGCCCAAGGGTCGTAAAGATGTGCAAGTGCAAAGAGGAGTGAGGGCAGCACAATGGGAATGACGGGGCTTTTGATCCACGCACCCAATATTTGCATTAGAGCTCCGCGAAACATTAGCTCTTCTGCAGCCGCCTGAAATGGCACAAGAATCAAAACCAGAACTAAAGAAATTAAAGCGGATTGTCTACTGAAATCTTCAGCAATAGCGACTTCTTCATCAGCAAACCCGCCCACCGCCGCATAAATCATACCCACGGCCTGCACCAAGATGAGCGATATAAAGGCCGGCACCAGAGTTTTAAAGAGCAGCCTCCACCGCACTCGAAAAGCGACCGACCACAGCCTCCCAACGGGAGCGAAACCCATAGCCCAGGCGGCAAGTAGAATCGCGGGGATCCACACCACCAAAGAAAGCAACGCCAGCCCCAGCGCATAGGGGTCTTGCGTGTCAAGGGCTATTAAGCGGCTCTCTATCTCAACGACACTTTCGATGCCATCGACGCCATCACGCAAAACGAGTGGGAGAATCCCGATTGTCGTCACTATTTGGGTAAGTGTAAACCCAAAAACTGCAGCGAGTAGCGCAAAAACCGCAGGCTTCCACCATCTATATTTTTTTATGCCACGTATCAGACGGTGGTATTGGAGCTGTTCCGGCTGCATCGCGTGTTTATGCTCCTCGCAACTTGTTTGCTAGGTAACCGTATAGCTCGCTACGCTTAATGCGCTCCTGCTTCATTGAGTCACGCTCGCGCACGGTCACGGCATCATCGTCTAAAGAGTCAAAGTCAACTGTTACACAAAACG
Organism: Microbacteriaceae bacterium; assembly: GCA_035514995.1. Lineage (GTDB taxonomy): Bacteria > Actinomycetota > Actinomycetes > Actinomycetales > Microbacteriaceae > Leucobacter_A. Next base: position 8,038 of record DATJCC010000088.1, on the reverse strand, counting down.
GTGTGCCAATTTCGTCTTGTCTGCGGTAGCGCCTTCCGATAGCACCAGAATCGTCAAACTCTACGTTCCAATCCTGACGCAAATCTTGAGCTATTTCGCGCGCCAAAGGCGAGAGTTTTTCGTTGCGACTCAACGGGAGCACCGCAACCTTCACAGGAGCTAAGCGCGGGTCAAGCCCAAGTACTGTGCGCTTATCGGTGCCACCTTTAGCGTTTGGCACTTCTTCTTCACGATAGGCATCAATCAAAAACGCCATAACCGATCTAGTTAGGCCGGCCGCTGGCTCAATCACATACGGGAACCATTTTTCGTTCTTAGTCTGATCGAAATAGGCCAGGTCTTTACCCGATTTTTCGGTGTGTGTTGAAAGATCAAAATCTGTGCGATTGGCAATGCCTTCAAGCTCGCCCCACTCAGATCCAGCAAACTGGTAGCGGTACTCGATGTCGGCGGTGCGTTTAGCGTAGTGCGAAAGTTTTTCTTTTGGATGCTCATAGAAACGCAGATTCTCGGGGTCTACTCCCAGATCTACATACCACTGCATGCGCTGTTCCATCCAGTACTCATGCCACTCTTCATCAGTTCCAGGCTCAACGAAGAATTCCATTTCCATCTGTTCAAACTCACGGGTTCTGAAAATGAAATTACCTGGAGTGATTTCATTTCTAAAACTTTTACCGATTTGCGCGATACCGAAGGGTGGTTTCATGCGTGACGCCTGCAACACGTTTGCGAAGTTCACAAAAATGCCCTGGGCTGTTTCTGGTCTTAGATAGTGCAGGCCCTCTTCATTGTCGACCGGGCCCAGAAAAGTTTTTAGAAGACCAGAGAAAGCTCTCGCCTCGGTCCACTCGCCTCTAGTGCCACAGTTTTTACAAACAATTTCTGACATGCCATTTTCTGGCTCGCGACCTTTTTTCTCTTCAAACGCTTCCAGCAAATGATCTTCACGCTCACGTTTGTGACACTTTTTGCATTCAACCAGTGGATCGGTAAAAACTTCAACGTGCCCTGAAGCTTCCCACACTTCACGTGGCAAAATAATGCTCGAGTCAATTCCGACCACGTCTTCACGAAGCTGCACCATCGCACGCCACCACTGCTTTTTAATGTTTTCTTTGAGAGCTGTGCCAAGCGGTCCATAATCCCAGGCCGAACGAGATCCGCCATAAATTTCACCGGCTTGAAAAACGAAGCCGCGGTGGCGGGAAAGGGATATTACTTTATCGAGACGTGATTGTTCAGCCATATTCACTCCAAGGTGCAAGAGGGGATCTTTGGATAAGACACACACGGAAGTGTGCGCATCTGAATAAGTCTAGTATCTTTCACTTATGTTAACGCTGGTTGTTTGCTCTACCATTTGAATATGCGACTCTCAAAACTTCTCGCTTTGACGGCGACCGTGATCCTCTGCTTCTGCGCACCTTCACTCACCGCTTGTGCCACCGAAGAGCCGGTCCTCGAAGAAGCAACTGCTGCAGCATCAGAAACCGACACAGCATCAGACCCAGATAATGTCACCAAAGAAATAGAGACTGAAGCTGAAAATCACACCGAAGATGAGAAGAAGGTTGCAGAGGATGATTCCGCAAACACTGCAGAGAAAGAAACGGCTCCCAAATTTTCGATTGATGATCCCATGTCGATTTGGGTTGTTTCAAACAAACACAGACCGCTGGACCCGATTGATTTTGAGCCGACAGATCTTGTCTACCCCGAGGGAGTAGACAACTCAAACGGGCAACCACTTCGCGTAGAAGCATCACAAGCAGTTGAAGAGCTAGTTGCTCAGGCAGCAGCCGATGGTATCTATATTGGATTGACAAGCGCCTACAGATCTTTTTGGTTACAAGAAAGTCTGTATCACAGCTACATTAATCGCGATGGGCAGGCTCTGGCTGATAGATACTCGGCGAGACCTGGTCACTCTGAACATCAAACCGGTTTAACGGTAGATTTTGATGACTTTTCTGGTTGCGGCTTATCTGAATGCTTTGAAAGCACCCCTGCTGGAATATGGCTAAAAGATAATGCCGCTTCTTATGGTTTTATAATGCGCTATCCACAAGGATACGAACACATCACCGGGTTTATGTATGAGCCATGGCACTACCGTTATGTAGGAACCCAGCTGGCTACAGACATGGCAGCGCAGAATGTAGCGACTTTAGAAGAATGGTTTGGCTTACCCCCTGCGCCAGATTATCTATAAATTGCGTTTAAATTATTAAATGTTTTTAAAAATTACAAGTCTTTAGAGTGACACCAAGTTTTCAAACGGCTCACCGTCGATAAGGTTTTGTACCTGCTTTTTAATAAGAGCGACAATCCGCGGAAGCATAGCTGAGGTGTCGCCTCCGACGTGGGGCATAAGTAAAAGATTCTCGCAGCCCCAAAGTGGATGATCGCTTGGCAGTGGCTCAGGATCAACCACGTCGAGGGCAGCTCTGATTCTGCCACTTTCAAGTTCTTTTACAAGCGCCGCAGTGTCAACTACAGCGCCACGACCGACGTTAATTAAAAGTGCATCATTTTGTAGCCGTGCGAGCATCGTTGCATCGATTAGACCAGCTGTTGTTTCGTTGAGGGGCAGCCCGACAATAACAATTTCAGCGTCACCGATGAGGTTAGCAACCTCAGATATTCCATGCACATGAACGGTTTTACCCTCACTATTTCTTTCAGCCCTGGCGACACTAGCGACCCTGGTGATTTCTGTTTCAAACGGCTGCAGCCGTGCTTCAATGGCTTTTGAAACACCCCCATAACCCAAAAGAAGTATTTTACGATCAGCCAGGCTCGGTCTAAAAACCGGTTCCCATGCTCGTCTGGTTTTCGCTTCGACCGCTTCAGGGATTCCCCGCTGTGCTGCTATCGCAAGTCCCACTGCAAGCTCAGCCGTTGAGGTTTCATGCACAGTCCTTGCGTTTGCAAAAGGAATTCCGTTTGGTAAATGTTCTTCTACCCCGTCATATCCAATCGATTGCCACTGCACCAGCTTCACCTGCACTCCTGCCAATTGAGCTAGAGGTGCTTCCCCATCCATATATGGTGGGACCACAATATCAATTTCTGGAACAGGGGCTGGTCCAGTCATATCCCACATCAAAACATCAATCTCTGGAAGGTTCTTTAATTCGTTAAAAAGCGATTCTTCTGCAACAGAAACAACAATCTTCTTCGACATATCTTTTAGTCTAGCTAGTTAATCTCAGCATAGACTTGACACTATGGTAAACATGGTGGAGCAAAACAGTTTTACATTTAGAGACGATGAGGGTGTAGTGAACCATGCCTACTCCTGGGTCCCCGATGCTCCCAAAGCGGCTGTGCAAATCTCACACGGTGTCGGTGAACACGCATTGCGTTACAGCCGATTCGCTAACTTTCTCGCCCAGAATGACTACGCGGTCTATGCAAATGATCATCGGGGGCATGGTGAAACAGGGCGTGAGCAACACTTGGGAGACCTGACAAAGCTCGGCAAACTCGGCCCGGGTGGCTTGCGTGCGACAGAAAAAGCTATGCTAGATCTCGCTCAAATTATTCGTTCAAAGCACCGCGCTATTCCTTTGATCTTATTTGCTCACTCATGGGGTTCATTAATGGCACAACGGATAATCAACCGTTTCGATGAATTCGATGCGGTTGTGCTTTCTGGTAGCTCCTACCGTTTACCCGGGTTTATGGAGTCGGGTGACTTAAACAAAAAGCATAAACATTTAGGAAGTACCGGCTTTGAATGGTTGAGCCGCGATCGCGATGAAGTTCTGAAATTCCAGGCAGATGAGCTGTGCTTTGCAGCAGATATTTTGAAGCTGTTTGGCTTGCCAGATGCACTACGTCTGTTTGGTGTGCCAAACAGGAATGTGCCCGACGTGCCTCTGCTCGTGATGTCAGGAACTGACGACCCTATCGCCCGCAAAGACTCGCTCGAGAGGCTAACTGCTGCTTACAAAAACAGTGGTGTAAGTGACATAACGCTCAAGCTATATATGGGTGGAAGGCACGAGATGTTGAACGAAACCAACCGCGAAACAGTCTTTGCAGACGTTTTGAAATGGCTTGATTCGAAAGCGAGCAACAAACCATGATGCTCCATGGAGAATATAAGGCTCCCGGTGAGAAATTAGTCGTTGTCGATTTTAGCGTCGAGCAAGAAAAATTACGAAACTTTAATCTTTCCGGTGACTTCTTCCTAGAGCCAGACGAGACTCTTTTCACCATAAACCGTGCAATCGAAGGTCAAGCAACTGCACAATCGGCTGAGTTTTATAGTGACTTAATAAAAGCTGCTCTTCCCGCAGATGCCGCTCTGATCGGCATCACACCTGATTCTGTCGGGATAGCAATTAGACGCGCTCTAACGGATGCTGCGCGTTGGCGCAACCTCAAATGGGAGGTGATTGTAGGCGATGCTTTCTCCCCCGCAATGAATGTCGCACTCGATGAAGTGTTAGTGCAACAGGTTGGTGCGGGTAAAAGACCACCTACTATGCGCATCTGGGATTGGCACGGCGACGCGGTTGTAATTGGTAGCTTCCAATCTGTAAAAAATGAAGTGGACTATGAAGCTGCGACCGCGTTTGATACCACAGTGATCAGACGCATTTCAGGTGGTGGGGCCATGTATATGCAACCTCAAGCATCTATCACGTATTCCATTTATGTTCCCACATCTTTTGTCGCTGATTTAAGTTTTGAAGAGAGCTACCAGTTCTTAGACGAATGGGTCATTGAAGCCCTTCACACACTAGGAATATCTGCAGAATACAAGCCGCTAAATGACATCGCGAGCTCGCTCGGAAAGATCGGTGGCGCAGCTCAAAAGAGGCTGGCATCAGGTGCGCTTTTGCACCACGTAACTATGGCTTACGATATTGATGCAGAAAGAATGACGAGTATCTTGCGGATTGGACGAGAAAAACTCTCTGATAAGGGAACAAAAAGCGCGAATAAACGTGTCGATCCTTTGCGCAGTCAAACCGGTCTGAGTCGTGATGAAATAGTTGCTCGGCTGGTTGAAGTTTTTACGGCTCGTCATTCGGCCACAACGGGTTATATAACCAATGAAGAATTAAAACTTGCAGAGACTCTCGTAGAAGAAAAGTTTCTCACCGAAGAATGGCTTCATAGAGTTCCATAACCTTTAAGCCTTTTTTATACTGTGTTTATATCGTATCTATGCAGTTTTCTGCAGTTTCAGACTATTTCTATACGGATTTTATGCGTCTTCTGTGCACAGCCCAGCCGGTAAGCACAAATCCCAATACACCCCAAACTATTAACCAAACAATCGACCCAAGAGAGCTGCCGGTCGTTGCCAATACTGAGTTTAGATTAGCTACTGCGACGCCAAAGGGAGTGAACTCTGAAATAGTTTCTAAAATTCCTGGTGCAGTCGATAGTATTCCAGCTACAAAACCGATCGTTAAAATTACGATTGAAATAAACTTGCCGTAGCCACCAAGAAGGGCTACAAGCGCTTGATTCATGAGCGCAAAAACTATTCCTATGACAGTTGTTAAGAAAACAAAGTTTAAAAAAGGCAAAGCGTTAAGGCTGAGCACAACACCAACTACGATTCCTACTATGATGCCCTGCAGTGCACCAAGGATAGCTCCTGGCGTTACACTTTTAACAGTTATCGTAGCTTCACTTAGAGCGGCTTCGCGGGTGCGAGGCCATAGTGGCCGAAGCAGTAGAAATGATGCCAAAGCTCCAGCCCAAAGTGCCAGAGTAACGAACAACGGAGCTCCCGAGCCGCTGAAGAGTAGCATTTTTCCAGAGCCGTCACGCACCGGTTCAATAACGATTTCTGCAAATCTTTGTGTCTCTGCATCGGTGTAGCGAGGGATCTCTTCAGCAATCGTTCCGATTCCTTCAGCCAGCTCACCTGAGCCTGATGCTAGCTGGCCTGAGCCATCAGCAAGTTGATCGGCTCCAGCTTTTAAGTCGCTCGCTCCCCCTGCCAGGCCATAAGCGCCATCCGCAAGTTCACTCGCTCCTCCGGCGAGCCCTTGGGCACCGGCGACAAGTTGTGAAGCACCGACTGCCAGTTCATCTGCCCCGGCAGCGAGTTGGTCGGCGCCATCAGCAAATAGCGAAAGGTATCCGGTTATTTCATTAACCCCTCCGGCAACGCCTGTCGCGCCGTATGCAAGCTCATTCCCCCCGGCGATGGTGTCGCCAAGCATTTTTGATGCCTGATCAAGCTGGCCCTCAACACCACCGAGTTGATCCTTAATTCCTATAATCCAAGCGAGCATTTCGTCTGCCTGCACCGGATCGATCAAACCATCGTTTTTAGCGTCTTGAATGATTGTAATTAAACCATCCAGTGCTGGCACAATTTCGTCAGAATATCCTTTGATCTCATCTAAATAGCCGTTTAACGGTTCAAGAATCTGGTTGATGCCCCCGACATACTGCCCAACGCCCCAAGCGAGTTCGTCTGCACCTCTACCCAGTTCAGCGTTACCGGCAACTAGACCTTCTGCATTTATTGCGAGTTCGCGCACCCCTGCCGCTAACTCTGCGGCACCTGCTGATAACGACGAAGATCCATCAGCATAAGCACTCATCCCACTAGAAAAGTCAGAGGCGCCAGCAGCAAACTCAGACACACCAGCCTCATATTCGCCTGTACCAGCCGCAAACTCGCCGACCCCACCAGACAGCTCCTTCGCTCCTCCAGCCAGTTCGTCAGCACCATCTTTTACCTGGTCGATTCCATCACCAAGTTGGTTCATTCCTACAAATATATTTTCAACAAACGCTTTGCCCAGCTGATCGTTGATCACTTTTGTGGCGGCGTTGGTCACCGCGGCTGAAAGAGCCGGGTCTAAGAGTTTAGCTTTTTCACTCGTTTGGATATCGATATATGCATGTTCTGCCTGAGCCGGTCCGTCTGAAAGGGAAGTTGCTGCTGCCGAGAAATTTTCAGGGATAGTAACAACAGTTATATATTTACCGTTTTCAAGTCCCGCAATAGCTTCTTCCTGGCTTGTGAGCTCCCAATCAAAGTTTTCGCCCTGAACAGATCCGACAAGCTCACCCGCTAAAACCCTTCCTAGAGGCGTTAATTGCCCGTCAACTTCTACCGGTTCATCTAAGTTGACTACCGCGGCAGTCACATGTTCCAGTCGCGTTGATGGATCCCACAAACCCCAGATGAACACTGCAGAAATCAAAAGTGGAGTAATTATAAGGCCAATTATGCGACTTATCGGGACCCCCCACAGGGCACGCGCACCGGTAGGTTGGCTATTTTGTATGAGATTCATAGTCTTTCAGTCACCCCAACTAAATCTGGAGCTATTGTTTTTGGAGTGAAATGTCGTGGAAGAATTTTGTCTGCGTGCCTAGCGTCGGCAAGAACAACTAGCACCGGTAGCTGCGAGTCATCATTTTCGCTATCTTGAGCTAAAGCGGCAAGGGATGCTTTCATGGTTGCTGCAGCAGCGACAGATAGAGTGTCATCAACACCTGTTATAACCAACAGATCTGGGCTTTCCTTTAACGCTTCACGCATGCTATCTGGGTCGGCCCAAGAAGAGCGCCTGCGCAATGACCCCGCCCTGTCAGGTTGTATCAGACCGAGAGCCTTTAACGTTCCACGTGAAACTATACCGCGACCGCTGAGTGCAAGAGCGAGAGGAATAGTTTCTGGTTTTGATGGATGTAAGAAAAGCGCTTCCCCTTTATCCAAACGCAAATCTGGCACTTTCAAGTTTGATTGCGCGACGTTTGATTGCGCGGCGTTTGATTGCGCGACGTTTGATTGCACAACGAGATTTTCACTCGCGATAATCGCTTCTGGCATGTCTTCTGGCCACTCCCGGTATTTGATTTCACGGGATAATCCTTCACCCTCAACATCGAAGTGTGGCAATATTTTTTGGAGTTTGCGCGGCATGCGCCATGCGCGGTCATCTAAGAGTGCCAGCACAGCTGGGACTAGAACCATGCGTACAATAAACGCATCTATAAAAACACCAACAGCAAGACCCAGAGCTATCACTTTGATGCTGGG
>DATJCC010000087.1:0-18200 GCA_035514995.1 Microbacteriaceae bacterium | reverse complement strand
TTTGCTTTACGCACTAGTGGATCCCCTTGTTAATGTTTAAGTCAAGTATCCTTGATCGGGTTGATCTCCACCAAATCAAGTGGTTACGGAAAAGCTATATAGCTCTTTTCAGATGCACACGCTAGCTTAGTTAGGTGACTAGCGCTAAACAAAATGACACCCCAAACTTACCAGTGGCAAAAGAAAAACCAGTCTTTCGTAGAGTACCTCTTTCTTTCGTGCGTCGAGGAGGGCGGATAACCACTTCTCAAGAAGCAGCTTGGGAAAAGTTTTCTAACCAATATTTGGTTGATGTGAAACGTGAAATCCTCGACACTTCAATAGCAAAAGAAGAGCGGCGCTCGCCAGAAGATCTTTTTGGTAATTCTGCTGAGCTAATAGTTGAAATTGGTACTGGGATGGGTGAAGCAGTAGTTCATGCTGCAAATATAACCCCAAATAAAAACTTTTTAGCCGTCGAAGTGTACAAAGCTGGTATCGCCAAAACGATGATGGAAGCGGCGAACCTAAACCTAGAAAACATTAGAGTGATTGATGCTAACGCCCCAGAAGTGCTATCGACACTACTTCCGGCTGAAAGCGTAAGCGAAGTGCGTATTTTCTTTCCCGACCCATGGCATAAAGCTAAGCACAATAAACGTCGCCTCATTTCACCTCATTTTGCCGCACTCGTGCACACATCTTTAGCTCCGTCTGGGCGTGTGCGTATGGCAACGGATTGGCAAAGCTATGCAGAACAGATGAGAGACGTTTTTGATGCTCCCCCAGGCTTCTCTCGGGATTTCGATGGGAATTGGGCTGAAAGGTTTGAGGGGCGACCTATAACTTCATTTGAAAGCAAGGGCATCAGAAAAGGTCGGGACATTCGAGACCTTTGCTACACAAAAACCGCTTAGTTTCAAAAAATATTGCTTTGCATTCGAAATATCTGTTTTAAACGTGTATTCTGTAACGGTTGCCCTCGTAGCTCAGGGGATAGAGCAACGGACTTCTAATCCGTTGGTCGTAGGTTCGAATCCTACCGAGGGCACTTTTGTGTTAGGTCGATAACCACATCACACAGTGTTTTGATCTCAACTTTCGAGGTCATCAACCCCAGGCATCCAAGTAAGCCCTGCAACCCCCCATTTATTTTGGCGTTTGGCTTTATGAGCAGCTTTGTTCTCTGGGTGCACTAGCCGGTCGACGTACAAAAGACCGTCTAAGTGGTCATATTCATGCTGAAAAATTCTGGCAAACCAACCGCTCGCTTCTATCTCAAACGGTTTACCATCAATATCTTGAGCCCGCAGAAGAGCGTGATCGGCACGTCTCAGTGCAAACCTCTCCCCCGGAAACGACAAGCACCCCTCAACCTCGTCATCGCCTGGAATGCCGGGCTTTGGTGGTGTAATCCACAACTCGGGATTAATTGCGACACCTTGGGCGGGGGCTTCATCTTGGTCTGCATAGTCCCAAACAAAAATTCTTTTGCCCACTCCAACTTGAGGGGCTGCGAGACCGACGCCTGGTGCTGCAGCTGTCGTTTCAAACATATCTTCAACGAGTTGTCGAAGTTCTAGGTCAAACTCGGTTACAGGCGATGCTGGGCGGTGAAGGACAGGCTCACCACAGATAGTAATTGGTAAAACTGACATCCTTCAATCTTACTGCTTGAAGCTTCGACCTTTATCAAATGTCGCCGCAACGCACTAGACTCAAGGGTATAAAAATGTAATTTAACCTACACAAAGGATTATTAATGTCGAGCACACCTGCCGAGCAAATCGTCTGGATTGATTGTGAAATGACAGGTCTCGATATAGAAAAAGATAGTCTTTGCGAAATAGCAATAATTGTCACAAACTTTGATCTTGAGCCTCTGCACAGCGGTTTTGAGGTTGTTATAAATCCCGGCCCGGAGCCTCTCGCGAATATGAACGATTTTGTGCGTGAAATGCATAAAGAGTCAGGTCTTTTAGAACGGATTGATTCTGGCTTAAGCATGGAAAATGCCGAAAAGCAGGCCCTCGATTATGTCACGCAGTACGTTACTGCAGGTAGACGCCCACTTGTAGCAGGTAACACCATTGGAATGGATCGTAGGTTTATCAGCAAATACATGCCTCTATTTGACGAGAAGATGCACTACAGAAGCATCGATGTTTCTACTATTAAAGAACTCTCTAGAAGGTGGCACTCCAAAGCCTATTTTCGTGCCCCAGAAAAACTCGGTGGTCACAGGGCTCTTGCTGATATTGCAGAGTCGATTCGTGAGCTTGCTTATTTTAAGGAGACTGTGATTGTTCCTTCTCCGGGCCCCGATTCTGAGTTTGCTAAAAAATCAGCAGAGCTAGTCACAAATCGTTATGAAGGCATCACCGGCTAAGGCTTTATTTAAGCAGCCCATACCGTTCCATTCCTTATTCCTTTTGCGGTCTTAAATATTATGAATCCCCAAAGGATAATTAATATGAGAGATGCGATCAAAGACAACGCAGTAATTATTATCGAAGCACTGCTAGAGCCGATTACTAGACCAGCAACGCTCCAAGCTCCGAGCGGGAATGTAAAGCCCCACCATGAAAGAGCAAAAGGTAGCTTGTCATAGCCTTTTTTAAGCACCACGAGCGTTGTAAGCCCCCACCATAGACCGAAAGCCCAAAATATAGTTCCGGTCGTAGTTGCGATGTCGATCATAGAGTCACTAGCCAAACCAGTTTTTACGCTTGCTTCACTCAGAAGCACAAGATCCAAACCGATTAATCCTGCGGGTCCCATTCCAATCAGCAGGCTGGGAGCAAGGTGTGCTGGAGGTAGCGGGTTGGTTGCGCTTCTGTAGAAGAGAGTAGCAACTACGACCATATATAGCATCGTTCCCATTCCAAAAAAAATCCATGAAATCCAGAGGACTTCATTTTGCCACTTCCCTGCGGTTTGTAGAAGCGGCGCGAGTGCGGTTGGCACAATGATCGTAACTACGGGAGGAATAAACCAAACTCCAGTTATCATGCCGGGTTGCACATCACCTCGCGCGAAAATCCCACCTAAAAACACAACTCCAATAAAAACTGCGAGTACACCGCCAATTACTGTCAGAGCAATTGTTAGCGTAAACACGAGTGATTCCGGAAGTATCCCACTCAAAACTCTGTTGACGGCAACTGCCAGAACTAGCCACGCTCCAGCGAATGTCGCTGACATGCCACCTTTGACTGGATGTGAAAGATCTTGCATTACCTCTTTCGGGTATCTCACCCATCGGATGGTCGTAACAGATAAGACAAACGTTCCAATTAGCGCTGCGATCACTAAAAAGATAAGCGCTAATGGTTTTGTTATGACGGGTGCTATTTCTGCTCTAGTTGCAGCAGCGAACAACACAGAGATCACACCGGTACCCATAACTGCAGCCCCCCACACGGGAGCAAAATTTTGAACACTAAACTTTTGGCTATTTGCAAGGTGCACACTATTCATACTCACATTATACCCCCTGTAGTATTTTCTGCTCAGTTTAGCATCTCTGTGACTCTTGAGGTATGATTATGGAGTTGCTGAAAACAGATATGCTATCGGCAGCATGGTGGCTATAGCTCAGTTGGTAGAGCACCGGCTTGTGGTGCCGGTGGTCGCGGGTTCAAGTCCCGTTAGCCACCCCATTTTTGGTGAGACTCAGGCTCTCGACTACATCATCCCAATCCTTGTCCGGTTTGAACCTCAGCAGACTTCTTCTGGTGTAGCGCCTGCCTTAGGCTTTCACCACGCTCGTTCTCCCACAGCCCTGGTGTGAGCGCATCCTACGCGATGGGATCATTTCCAACAGTGCACCCAAAACGCTACGCGTGATCCTTATGCATAAAAATTGCTGTTCAGGCTAAAAACTGTTTCAAAGCAACCCCTGAAATATGATTTCACGTCCATTCCGCATACCGTCGAAGGTAGAGATGGTCCTGGAAGTTTTAGGACGTTAGAACGCGTCATTTCTAGTTGAATTACACCAACCTTTATCACCCATTGCTCGATACGATCGCGAACTTTATTCAGTCATACAGAGGCGAGTAGTTTGACATCTTAATCAACACATTAGGTTTGTGATGCTGACTCAAAGTTGTCAGCTGAGAGATCACTTTGAAACAATCCGAAAATTGCGGTCTCCAGCGCCTTTTTCTGACATCAACAACAAAAAAGCCTCCAAATTGCTTGCTATATATGGGAGACGCCGATTAGGCTGAAAGCAATTCGCCACATGTCAACGACGACAGGAGAAGAAGAAATGTCTACACAAATTCCCGCACTCACCCCGCAACTTTTTATTGACGGCGCATATACAGATGGAACGGGTGAAGACCGTTTCGAAGTCATTAGTCCCGCCACCGGTGAACATCTTGCCTACCTACCGTACCCCTCCGAAAAAGACCTAGACCGTGCCGTCGCTGCCGCAAATCGTGCACAACGGCAATGGCGAAAAGTTGGAGTCTGGCAAAGAGCTGAGATCTGTCACCGAATTGGAGACAAACTCTCGGAACATGTCGAGGAACTCGCACTGATACAGACCTTTGAGCAAGGAAAACCAATCACAGAGTCGCGCGCTGACATTAAAGAGGCAGCCCAGCTCTTTCACCTCCACGCTGAAGACGCCCTGCGCCTCTACGGTGAAACGATTCCGTCTTCAGACCCGCAAAAGCGCATGTCTACCTGGAGACAAGCCGTAGGCACTTGGGCTATCATCACTCCTTGGAATTTCCCGCTTCTTATGTTCACTGAATTCGCCGCGCCCGGTCTCGCAACTGGCAATGCACTCGTTGTGAAACCCCCCATACATACATCTCTCACGGTGCTAAAAGCGATGGAATACCTTGTCGAGGCTGGCCTTCCAGACGGTCTAGTCAATATTTTGCCTGGCGAAGGAGAGTTTGGTTCTCAGCTCGTCGCACACTCTGGCATCGATGCGATCGGATTTATCGGTTCGTCAGCCACAGGTGCCAAGATACAGGCAACCGCTGGGCTCAAACGCTCCGTCATGGAGTGTTCCGGAAATGGACCAGTGGTTGTTCTCGAAGACGCCAACATGGAGCGTGCAGCTAAAGCAGCTGTAGATTCTGCGTTCTACTGTGCAGGACAGGTGTGTTGCGCGACAGGTCGCGTCATAGTGCACCGCGATGCCCATGATGCGTTTGTTGAGGCAGCACTCGCCTACTCCAAGGTCATCAAAATTGGTGATCCGCTAGATGAAAACACAAACCTCGGTCCCCTAAACAACGCTGATGTTGCAGCAAAAATGGATCGTCATTTAGATGAAGCGCGTGCTCTCGGTTTCGATGTGTTGCTTGGTGGCGGACGAGCGTCTGGCTTTCCGACAGATCTCTACTACAATTTCACGATTGTCGATGGCGTAAAAGAAGAGTCTCTGCTGTCTCGTGAAGAATCTTTCGGTCCGGTTCTTCCCATCCTCACGGCAGAGGACGATGATGACGCGCTCAGAATCGCTAACGCTGATTCTCTCGGTTTGCAGTCTGCAGTGTTTACGCGCGACATAACGCGTGGATACCGCTTTCTTGAGGAGCTCGAAACCGGGCAGGTGCTTTTGAACGAGTCGAATGGTTGGTGGGACATCAATATGCCGTTTGGTGGAGCAGGCGGCAAAAACACCGGTTGGGGTCGCATCGGCGGCATGTATACGCTGCACGATATGACCGATCTTCGCACCTCAGTGATCCACCTCGGCGACTAACATTCACTGCCAACACCTTAGATAACCGATGTGCTGTCTCCTACAACGGACCTGAAGGTCCTCAAGTGAGAAAAGTGGTGGTCGTCTTACAATGTAATCGTTTCCTACCCTTTTTCATCTTGAATCGCATTTCCCCCATCAACAACCAGCACCTGACCCGTGACGTATGAGGCACCTGGAGAAGCAAGGAACTCTATTACAGCAGCCACCTCATCAGGTGTTCCTGACCTACCAAGTGGCACCGCATCACCCATCCTATTCTCGTGTTCAGTGGCTGAACCGGTCGCGATCCACCCCGGAGCAACCGCGTTTGACGTGACGCCATTCGCGGCGAGATCAACTGCTAAGGATCGGGTCAGCCCCACTAGCCCGGCTTTAGCGGCGTGGTATCCAACATCACCGCGATACGCCAGAATTGGGCCTGAAACCGAAGCAACAGTAACGATACGTCCCCGCGATGACTGCTCAAGGTGGGGTATGGCGAGACGTGTCACCAGATACGCCGTCGTCAGATTGCGGGTAAGCGCATGCTCAAAATCGGTTCGTCCTAACGAATGAATCGAAGCCGGTGCTTGTGGGTCAGATACCGAGGTCATTCCGGCGTTATTGACTAGAACATCAAGACGACCAAACGTATCGATCGCGGTCTGCACAAGGCGCTGCGCCTCTGCTTCTTCAGTGAGGTCAGCGATGACCGGGACTGCGAAGATTTCGTTTCTATCAACGCTCTGAACGTTGTCACTGATTTGGCCGCTGTGATCGGTCTGACGATTGTGGTCGGTCTGCTCGTTGGGCGTGCGGAGAGCATTACTCGTTGCAAGACCGCCTCCTTCCAAGCCGATTGTTTGAAGCTCCGCGGCCCGATCTCGTATGCGCTCGCTGGTTGCCCCCACCACCACTCGGTAGCCGGCTCTGACTAGCCGGACCGCGGTAGCGAATCCAATTCCGTCGGCTGATCCGGCGCCGGAGATAATTGCCACTGGTGAGAGAGAATGTAATGTTTGAGATGACATGTATCTAGCGTAGACCCATTCTTCATAGACACCACTCCCCCACTGTGCTAGCGTAAAAGTACCAGCTCAGGAGGTAAATCATGGCTAGTAAAGATCATGGCATCATTGTGGTTGGCGTTGATGGTTCTGAAGAAAGTGTCGCAGCTCTTGAATGGGCAGTAGCAGAAGCTCGTTTACGTGAGGCTAAGGTAGAAGCAATCATGGCTTTAGACACTCCTTGGACCATCATGTTTTCAGGATCGTATACTGAAAGTGACTACGCAGAGGATGCCAGAAAGCTACTCGACGAAACAGTGAGTGGAGTTATCGCTAAGCATCCTGATGTGACAATCACGCAGTCTTTTGTGCCCCGCAAACCGGGTTTGGCCCTTATTGAAGCCGCTCAAGAAGCGGATCTTCTAGTGGTGGGAAGTCATGGACCCGGAGCAATACCGGGAATGCATTTGGGTTCTGTAGCCAACTTTTGTGTTAACCGCTCACCTATTCCAGTTGTTGTGCACAGAACGCCAGAAAAGTAATTTTCCTTTCGGATGTTTAGCAGGCAGCCACCTCACGTAGCTCTGCCCAATTCGTTGTGGCGCGCGGTGACATAAGGTCCCGGCGCATATTCCAGGCAGGAGAGTGTTTGAAACCTCCACGGCCCACACCTAGTTTCCCTTCCCCATACTTACCTGTGACAAGGTCTATCACCACTCCCACCTCACGACCTGCCCCGCTCTGCACGAATATGTCAAGGGGCACAGATGTAGTGCTCGACGCCAGGTCAGTCAAAACTATTCCGGCCCTAGCGTAGCGCGTCCCATGCAATATGTGTTCCAGTAACTCATTTGCGGCTTTAGCGATCAAAATCGGACTATCAGTGCGCTCTGGAAGGCGTGTAGCTGAGTGTGCTGAATGTCGACCATACGTAACATAATGCCCAGTCATAGCCCATGCCGAAACCACCCCCGCTCGAAGTTTATGACCTCGTAACCTGGTGCTCGCTTTTTGTGCATAAATTGAGATCACCTGCCGCATCTCATCAGCAGTCTCTACAGGTTTAGCAAAAGATCTAGAAAATATTATTTGTTGTTTTTGGCGCTGGTCAGCTTCAAAGGGAATGCAGGGTATGCCACGCAGTTCAAAAAGAGTTCTTTGCAGTACGACAGAATATCTTTTGCGGATAATTGAGGGATCAGCGTCGCGCAAATCTTTAGCATTTAATATGCTTTCAACTGCAAGCCGTTTACCAAGCCTTGAAGCAACTCCCCAAAGATCGGTCACACAAGTTCGCTCTAATATTTCATCTAATTGCGTCGGTTTGTAGTTACCCAGGTGACAAACGCCTGCTAGATTCAAATTTTTCTTAGCTCCAAGAATTGCCAGCTTCGCTAAAGTTTTGGTTTTAGCGATCCCTATGCGCACAGGTACCCCTGTGCTCATAAAAATCTCAGCCCGTATCTTTTGTCCCATACTTTTTAGCTCTGACACGCTACCGCGCAATTCTACAAACGACTCATCTATGCTGTAAACCTCTTGCCAGGCAGCATATTTGCCCACAATCTCCATCACCCGTTTTGATATTGATCCATAAAGTTCATAATTGCTTGAACGAGCCACAACCCCGTTTCGAGCCGCCCAAGCTTTCAACTTAAACCATGGAATGCCCATCGGAATACCAAGCTGTTTAGCCTCCCGCGACATAGCAACAACACACCCATCGTTATTTGAAAGCACCACGATCGGTTTATTCTGCAAATTTGGATAAAAAACTCTCTCACAAGATGCATAAAAACTCTCACAGTCGATGAGAGCAACCATTCTTCCTGTCGAGGCGCTAGGGTTACTTAACATAATGCAGACACCTAGTTACAACTCCCCATATCTGCAAATCTGACAGTTCCGCGACTCTAATATCTGGGTAGTTAGAGTTAGCAGCCCGCAAAAAAACTCCGGAATCAGTGATCTCTAGCCTCTTAACAGTCAATTCGCCGTCTAATACCGCTATCACCACGTGACCGTGTTTGGGAGTTAAAGAACGATCGACAATAAGCTCATCACCATGGCTAATACCGGCTTGCACCATAGATTCACCAGACACCCGTACTATAAATGTGGCAGCTCTATTAACGATGAGATGCGAATTCAAATCAATTTCACCTGAATAATAATCCTGTGCAGCTGAAGGCCAGCCTGCCGGAACAGCCTCTAAAGCAAGCGGCACACCAAAATTATGCAGCGGGACTCCGACACCGCACACCTCGAAAACAGAAACATCTTTATAGAACATACATTCGATTGTAGGTCCATCTGCTGACATTCATCAACACACTAATCAAAAGTCACAGACTATAAACTTATTGCATGCAAGAAATCGAATTACAGGAGTTCGAATACCTAGTTTCAGAGGCGATAGACACACTCTCTTTTGAGATGCTCTCTGAATTAGATAACGTAATTTTTGTTGTTGAAGATAGACCAGAAGACGGCAGTGACATTCTTGGGTTATATGATGGTTTCTCTTTGGCTGAAAGAAGCCGCTACGGCTATGGCGAGGAGCCCGACAGAATAGTGCTTTTCAGAGAACCTCTTTTAAAAATCTGTCAGACACACGACGATCTCACAAGAGAAATACGAGCCACTCTAATTCATGAAATCGCGCACTTCTACGGTTTAAGTGAAGAACGCATTCACGAGTTAGGATGGGGTTGACATGCAACTCTCAGTTCAAGAACAAACTAAAACAGTTCCAGTCTCACTAACAGACAAACCTTGGCAGACTGTGGTGTGGGATGACCCAGTGAATCTCATGTCCTACGTAACCTATGTTTTTTGTGCTCACTTCGGGTATTCACAAGAGCATAGCCACGCCCTCATGATGCAAGTGCACAACAACGGTAATGCCGTCGTTGCGGAGGGCTCCCGTGAAGTCATGGAAATGCACGCTGAAGCCATGCATGGTTATGGGCTCTGGGCAACAGTGCGAAAGAGTGATTAGATATGCGTATTGAATCTTATAGCAACAAAGATCTATTACTTTCTTTCTCACCTCATGAAGTTGCAATCTTGCGCCAACTTTCAGACAGCCTCGTAGCTCTTCTAGCAACGCGCAAGTCTCAGAAAACTAGTGCGCAAGCAGACGACATGCAAGCAGGCGGCATGCACCCAAACGACGCAGAGTACTTTTCAAGCGGACCGCGGGATCTTCCCGCAGATGCCGCTCTCGCGAGGTTACTGCCAAACGCATACGAAGACGAAGAAGAATCATCTGATTTTAGAAGCATAACTGAGGGATCTTTGATCTCTCAAAAACTAAATGATATTAACATTTTGCAGGAGGCACTTCAGCACAAGCTCGCTCCCACTACTGGAGAGGAGATATTTGAAACTGACATTGAAGTGTGCATAAACCGAGACACCCTGCCCCATTGGGTGCGTTCCTTAACAGCTATCAGACTCACCTTAGCGGCAAGGCTTGGTATTGAGTCAGAAGCAGACGTTACAAAGTTAAGAGAAGCTAATGAGACCAACGAAAACTATTCCAGTCTCTCGGTTTCGGATTGGTTAGCTGGGATTATTGAAACGATTTTGCACTTCCAACCCCATCTTGACGCTGAAGAGAACCACGCTTAAAGGTGACACGAATTTCACATCATGTTTAACAGTATTTGATCTGAGTTAGCGGTGTCGAGTTAGCGGTGCCGAGTTAGCTGCCGCCTGTTACGATTGAACCATGCAATGGTGGACAGAAAGCTCGGGGCTACAACTGCAACTCCTTTTGATCGCTTTCGTTTTAAGCGCGCTAATAGGGGTAGAAAGACAATTTCGCCAAAAAGCTGCTGGCTTTCGCACGCATGTGCTTGTAGGAACAGGGGCCGCAACCTTTACGCTAGTTTCAGCTTATGGTTTTGTTCCTCTACTCGGTGGAGACATTACACCTGATCCCTCTCGCATCGCAGCGCAGATAGTTTCGGGAATTGGGTTTCTGGGCGCAGGCGTCATTTTTACGCGACGAGATATTGTACGAGGACTCACCACTGCTGCAACAATCTGGGTCGTAGCAGCAGTTGGCATGGCAGCAGGAGCGGGCCTTATTTCCCTCGCGGTTTCTCTCACATTTTTACATCTGTTCGCGCTAATAATAGTCGGCCCAATAGTAACGCGCATGCCTACACGTGACTCTAACCGCGTATTACGCATCGTCTATCGTGAGGGTGCCGGCACTCTGCGAAAGCTTCTGGCTGAAGCCACCGATGTAGGTTTCAGCGCTTTCATACTCGGAACTAACCGAATCGATGAAAAAGATCTTGTTGAACTAGATGTACGTTTTAAAGGAAAACCCCCATTGGATATCCTCGTTCCGAAGATTTATGAGATCCCGGGGGTTAAAAAGGTAGAAGTGCGTCGTGACGATGATGCGGCTGACGAAGACGAAAACTGGCACGCTTAAAAATGTTGCGCGAGTAAACTCCTCGTGAAGAAAGTTTATATAATCACTGCGAAAAACAGCATGGGCAGAACCTAGAGAGTGGCCCTACCTATGCTTTTTACTCATGCTGATCAAGTAGGCGATCTAAGCAGATGTCTTTACGTAGGCGATCTAAGCAGATGTCTTTACTTAGCCGATGTCTTCAAAAGAGTCCTTGACGTTCTCCCCCGCCTTTTTTAGGTCTGCGGCTACCTGCTCGGCTTTACCTTCAGCAACTTTTTTGTCGTCATCAGTTAATTTGCCGACTGCTTCTTTAGCTTTACTCTTTAAATCATCTACACTGGCTTGAAGTTTATCTTTAGCGCTCATTTAAACTCCTAAAATAATTCACTGCACGAATATGTGCTTTTGATGATTACATTATTGCTAAGAGTTTCATAGGGGGTGGAAAGATCAGTGGCAGCGT
This sequence comes from Microbacteriaceae bacterium, assembly GCA_035514995.1. Classification (GTDB taxonomy): domain Bacteria; phylum Actinomycetota; class Actinomycetes; order Actinomycetales; family Microbacteriaceae; genus Leucobacter_A. Next base: position 6,600 of record DATJCC010000087.1, on the reverse strand, counting down.
GTGTGGATACTGCAACAGAATCTTTTGCAGTCAACAGATTCACGAACTCAATTTTAGGAAATCTTGCAAAAAAATGCGAGTATTAACTCATGGGTTACTTTGTCTACAGCAGTGTCGAAGAATATGAAGTTGAGGACCGAGCGCTTTCGCATTTAAAACTCGCTGTCGCTTACAAACTACGCCGTCAAGAAAGCTTTTTAGTTTCATGGTCGAAACCTGTAGAAAAAGGTAGCGGCCGTGTGTCCGTTTGGGTTTCACCTTACGTTGCTATCGCTTTCCGGTTTGCGGGGAGTCGCCCCCCGGAGATTAATCCTATCTGGGTAGAAGCACTAAAACAGTTATCGCAAACATCACGCGGGCTCATCTTGATCTCTGAGAAAGAAGCAGAAGAATATATGTATAAAAATCCGGTTCCTGGAATAATAATACCCGGAAACAGTATCTAAAGTAGGGTCGAAACTATGGGCTTTTTACATTTAGGGGCTTCACAAAAGTTATCGTATGATGACCGGGAATTAGCACACCTGCGATATGTCATAACCAACAAGTTAATGAAGCAAGAAAGTTTTCTTTTTACTTGGGCCAAAAGGGGTCGCGCCTCGACTGTTTGGGTGCACCCTTCAATAGATCTATTATTTGAATTTGAAACAGACGAAAAACATCTTTTAAACCGTAATTGGATAGATCTTCTGACCTCCCATGCAAATAGTCCAGGGGGGCTCAGAATTATAGAAGAACCGCAATAGCTTTAAAGAAAATAGCATTCATTTTCCGTCTTCGTCAAGAAGGGTTGCTGGTTTTAGCCCCGACAGCCCAAATCGCTGACGTATCTTATCAACCGCATGGTCAACAGCTTTGAAGCTCTCTTCATCACTCCAAAGGGCTACCTGTGAAGAGCCGACCTGCTCTAGCTGTTCAGCGCGCACGCCCAATAACCGTATAGGCCTTCCCCACTCCCTAAGCGAGTCATGTAGCTCTCGAGCAACTTGATAGAAGCGTTCTGAAGAGTTTGTCGGTTCCTGAAGTGTGCGTGATCTTGTAACTGTTTCAAAATTATTCCAGCGAACTTTTATCGCTATCGTTCTGGCTTCTAAGTTTTTATTACGAAGCCTCGACGCTGTGCGCCAAGACAGGTTTAAAAGTTCCTTTTCAATCTCTTTTTTGCCTATAACATCGATTGTAAAGGTGTTTTCGTGGCCAATACTTTTCTCTTTTGCTTCTGCAGTGACCTCTCTATCGTCGATTCCAGCTGATAGATCTTTTAGCTTCTTCGCTGAGGCTCTACCCAAGATCTGCTCAAGCGAGTGGAACGGCTCATTTGCGAGGTCTGCAACTGTATAAATTGCTCTGGCTTTTAACAACTTCTCGGTCGCGGCTCCTACACCCCACATTTCACTTATTGGCAGAGAATGCAAAAAAGGTACAGTTTCATCCGGCTCTATTATTAGTAAACCGTCAGGTTTTGACCGAGAAGAAGCAAGCTTTGCAACAAGTTTGCTTGAAGCGATTCCTACAGAAGCTGGAAGACCACACTCTTCACGCAAACGCGCCCTAAGCATGATAGCTATTTCTTTAGGAGTACCAAACAGTTTTCTGACCCCAGCTACATCTAAAAAGGCCTCATCGATGCTTAATTGTTCAACATGAGGTGTAACGGCCTCAAATATCTTCATAATGTCTAATGATGTTTTTTTATAGAGCGCCATATTTGGTTGCAAAAAAATCAGGTTAGGGCAGAGATTTTTTGCGCGCGACGAAGGCATTGCTGAGCGCACACCAAATCGTCTTGCCTCATAACTAGCACTCGTGACAACAGAACGAGGGCCGTCATGAGCTACAGCAACAGGCTTGCCCCTCAAATGTGGTTTGTCCAGTAGCTCTACCGCCACAAAAAACGCATCCATATCGATATGCAGAATCGTTGTTTCGCGTTTGGATGTTGCTTTCATCTCTACTAGGTGCTGCTTGGCTACTGTTTTGCACGCTCCATAATAAGTTCACGCACACGAGCGGCATCAGCCTGCCCACGCATTTCTTTCATAACTGCACCAATGACTGCACCGGCAGCTTGAACTTTTCCATCACGGATTTTATCCAGCACGTCTGGCTGTGCTTCTAATGCCTTGTCGATAGCTTGGATTAGAGCGCCATCGTCTGAAACGATCGCAAGGGAACGCTTCTCGATTATTTCCGTTGCAGACCCTTCGCCATCGATGATTCCCTGGATGACTTCCCTAGCAAGTTTATCGTTTAGAGTGCCCTCATCGATAAGAGTCACCACTTCAGCAAGTTGCTCAGGAGAAATCAGATGCCTTGGTTCGTCACCGCGTTCGTTTGCTATGCGGGCGATCTCGCCCATCCACCACTTGCGGGCAGCTGCTGGAGACACGCCAATTCTGGTTGTCTCCTCAATAGTGTCGAGCAAACCTGCATTTACGACATCCTGTAGTTCAAGAGGTTGAAAGCCCCATTCTTTTCGCAGTCGGCGACGACGCAAAGTTGGATGCTCCGGTAGCGTTTGTCGTAACTTCTCTACATATTCGCGGCTGGGTGCCAGTGGCTGGATGTCTGGGTCCGGAAAGTACCTGTAATCGTCTGCATCACTCTTTGGACGTCCCGGTGAAGTTTCACCTGTTTCTTCATGCCAGTGACGAGTTTCTTGAACAATTTCGCCGCCATCGGCAAGAATTTGAGCCTGTCTTTGAATTTCAAAACGAACAGCCCGATCTATCGAGCGAAGCGAGTTTACATTTTTGGTTTCTGTGCGGGTCCCGAGTTTTTCTGTTCCGTGTGGGCGCAACGAAACGTTAGCGTCACACCGGATATTGCCGCGTTCCATCCGTGCATCAGATATGTCTAACCCTAAAACAATATCGCGGATCGTCGAAACGTAAGTGGCCGCTATCTCCGGCGCTTCAGCAGCAGAACCGATAATTGGCTCAGTTACAATCTCAACAAGAGGCACTCCAGCCCGGTTATAGTCAACGAGAGAATATTCAGACCCGTGGATCCGTCCAGAGGACCCCCCCATATGGTTGAGTTTTCCGGCGTCTTCTTCAATGTGAGCACGTTCTATCGGAACGTGAACCACTCGGCCAGATGCGAGTTCGATCTCGACCGAACCATTCTCTGCAATCGGATCGTCACCCTGTGAAATCTGATAGTTTTTACCAAGATCGGGATAAAAATAGTTTTTGCGTGCAAAACCTGAAAGTTCAGCAATCTCGCACCCTAAAGCAAGCCCCAAACGTATAGCGTGTTCAACACCCTGCTCATTTACAACGGGTAGTGACCCTGGAAGACCTAGGCAAGCAGGCGTTAGATTAGTGTTTGGTTCTGACCCGAACGCATTGGGTGCAGTAGTAAACATTTTTGTAGTGGTGTTCAGCTCGACATGCACTTCAAGGCCGATAACAACCTCAAAACTTTCCAGAGCTTCTTCATATTTCATCAGCTTTATTTTAGCCATGAGTTATCGTGTCTCCTCTAGCGTCGTTGGAACCCGTCTCCAAACGGCGGAGCCGTCTCTGTCTATAACCATCTGTTCTAAAGCGGCACCAGTCTTATACAAAAGATCATCGTTTTTAGCTGCGCCTAAAAGCTGTAGGCCAACAGGCATTTGATCTTCATCTGCCAAACCGATTGGCAAGCTTAACGCGGGTAGCCCCGCTAGGTTGGCAGGAATTGTCGCGCCATCTTTTAGATAATTACGCATTGGGTTATCTGAAGATTGTTCGATATTCCATGCTGTTTCTGGACCTGTGAGACTTGCTATTATGTCAACCTCTTCAAACGCTTTCTGAAACTCATTTATCACTAGCGTTCTAACTTTTTGTGCACCAGTAAAGATGGTGTCATATTGGCCTTTAGAGAGCACGTGAATACCCAGCAATATGCGACGTTTCACTTCTGCCCCAAAACCTGCACCACGTGTTGCACTCATCACATCTTCAAAGCTTGTTGTGTTTTCAGGTGTGACTCTTAAGCCAAATCTGACGGAGTCAAACTTGGAGAGGTTGCTCGATGCTTCTGCAGCTAAAATCACATAATAAGCTTGAACTGCGAGCTCAATACTAGGCATTTCAACTTCGATGACTTCAGCGCCGTTTTTTGTGAGCCAAGCAACCGTTTCTTCAAAACGAGATTTAACTCCGTTTTGTATTTCATTTGAGTCAAGCTGTTTGATAACGCCAACACGCAGCCCATCTAAGCTGGCGCCGGTTGAACCTGCACGTGCAGCGTCGGCCATAGAAGGCCACTGAGTGTTTATCGAAACCCCATCACGCGGGTCGTATCCTGCAATAAGGTCGTGCAAGAGAGCCGTGTCTAACACTGTGCGAGCTGCTGGACCAATCTGATCTAGTGAAGAGGCCAGAGCAATTGAACCATACCTGCTGACCCCACCGTAGGTTGGTTTCATCCCAACTGTGCCGGTGAGAGCTGCTGGTTGACGAATTGACCCTCCCGTGTCACTACCTAGAGCTAGTGGTGTTTCAAAAGCTGCAAGCGCGGCCGCAGAACCACCGCCTGAACCACCCGGCACCGTTTTCAAATTCCACGGATTATAGGTATTTCCAAATGCAGACGTTTCTGTTGTTGCGCCCATTGCAAACTCATCCATATTGGTTTTACCAAGCTGCACTAAATTTGCTTTTTTAATCTTTTCGACCACTGTTGCATCGAACGGTGACATGTAACCTTCGAGAATTTTTGAGCCCGCAGTAGTGGGCATGCCTTGAGTCACCAGCACATCTTTGACAGCAATGGGCACCCCTGCAAGAACACCAGCGTGAGAGCCTTCAGCACGAGCTTTATCGATCGCTTCAGCTGTTGCAAGCGCTTCTTCATTTAAGGTCAAGAAAGCGTGAACCTGTTGATCAACATTAGCTATGCGCTCTAAATGAGCTTTTGTTACTTCTACTGCAGACAGCTCTTTAGCCTCAAGCTTTTCGCTAAGCTCAGCTGCTGTTAATTCAAAAATTTCTGACATTAGTGCTCCCCACCCAAAATTGATGAAACTTTAAACATGCCATCTTCCACTTCAGGCGCATTCTGGAGTGCTTCTGCCCGAGTTAGCACATCCATGGGTTTGTCTGCACGAGTCACATTTGTTAGAGCAAAAGGTCGCACACTGGCTTCAACGTCTAGTTGGGCGAATTCTGTTAGAGATTCAACCCCGACAAGAATCGCACTCAAATCTCTCTGGAGCGAAGAAGCTTCTTCATCTGTAATCTCGATTTGGGCTGTGTGTGCAATTCGACGGACATCATCTGTGGTTAATTTTGCGGTTTCAGCACCTGAATAAGGTGCAGAGTTACCAGACATAGCGCTCCTGAAAATAATTTATTTGGGTCGCTCACTATTCTACGCACTAAAAAATATGAAAAGCTTTAGTCGGCTCGTGTACCGTCTATGTTCCATAATCCTGAGCATCCCCGTTTGTGGCTCGAAACAATATGTTGATCCACTATCCCTATAGCACCCATCGCCGCATATACAGAGGTCGGGCCAACCCATAAAAATCCAAGTCTTTTTAACTCTTTTGCGAGTGCCTCCGATTCTGGTGAAGAGGTTGGCATGTCTGTGTAGCTTGAGACTGCGGGCGATCTTTCGGGCATAAACGACCACACTAAATTTGATAGGTTTCTCAGCTCAGGTTTAACTTTAATTGCACTTCGTAGATCAATTGTTGTTTGGGCATTTTTAATTATTGCTTTAATTTTGTTTTGATTGCGGATCAACCCCTCAGTCTCCATCAGCTTATTAACATCTGAATCGTTAAAGTTCGCTACAGATTCAATATCGAAGTTTAAAAAAGCTCGGCGTATCGTGTCGCGCTTTTTTAGAACCGTTAACCATGACAGTCCACTTTGAAATGCTTCAAGACTCAGCCGCTCAAAAATCTCAGCCTCGCCATACACTGGCATTCCCCACTCTTCATCATAATATTTCGTCAAAAGAGGGTGACTCTCTGCCCACTCGGTGCGAATGAGTTTAGTTGTGGTTTTCAAAGCGCTGTTCCTAACTTCGGTGTTTGATTATCAACACACTCTAATATCCCGAGAGATTCAAATTGAGTTATCCACAGAAGATAGGAGTTTTGCATAAAGATTGCAAGCTTACTGTTTCAAACCTGCTGGACCCTCTTTAACTAGAACCGAAAACTCTGCAGCATCGAGCACCGGGATGCCAAGCTGTTCTGCTTTTTCTAGTTTTGATCCAGCACCAGGGCCCGCAGCAACATAATCAGTGCTTTTAGAAACTGAAGATGTTGCTTTTCCACCAGCAGAAATTATCGCGTCTTTGGCACTGTCGCGGGTGAAACCTTCTAGGCTCCCTGTAGCAACAACGGTGATTCCTTCTAGCACTCCACCTTTTCTTTGTGAAGCTCCTGGCCCAGAATGCCCTGGGATGCTCCAACGCACACCAGCGGCCTCCCAAGTTTCAACTATCTCGCGATGCCAATCTTCTGCAAACCATTCTTTAATAGATGTTGCAATTGTTTCGCCAATGCCATCGACCTCAGCCAGCTCTTCAGCAGAAGCGTTTTCTATAGCTGTTAATGACCCAAACCAGTCTGCGAGCGCGCGTGCAGCAACA
>DATJCC010000086.1:0-4895 GCA_035514995.1 Microbacteriaceae bacterium | reverse complement strand
ATTTCTCCACGCACGAGATCATTAAATGAGAGATCTGATTCAGGCACCCGAAAACGAAGAGCTGGTTCACGGCCTTCTGCTCTAAATGCCGCCTTTTGTTCTTCGCTCAGATTACGGTCGAAGTTGTCGTAACCTAGCTGTTTTGGTCTGCCAGCGGCTATATTTCGAGCATCAATTTCTTCAGCGTTTGAATAACTCTCGTACAGATAGCCAGCTTCTAATAGCTTTTGCACCACCTCGCGGTAAATATCTCCCCGCTGCGATTGCCGGTAAGGCTCATTTGGTCCGCCGACCTCTATACCCTCATCCCAATCAAGACCTAACCATCGCATCGAGTCAAGAATTTGTTGAAAGCTTTCTTCATTATCTCTAGCAGCATCTGTATCTTCTATGCGAAAAATAAAGGTGCCACCAGTGTGCCTGGCGTAAGCCCAGTTGAAGAGTGCGGTGCGAACCATACCCACGTGTGGGGTGCCTGTTGGAGAAGGACAAAACCTTACCCGAACATCGCTTCCGGTAGCTGAAGAAAAAGTTAAGTTTGACATCGGCCCTATTCTACTCCGAGTGGCTTCAAGCTTTCTTTACGAAGCGCCGAAGTAACCCACATAACTAAAAAGAAGCCAAAAACAACCAAAACTGCTGACAGAACAGCTAGAAGAGGAAAGCCCGCTATGGCAAACCCGACGCCAGACAGTGCACCAGCAACAGCTCCAGCACCGCTCATAAACGCGTCAGACTGTCCCTGCCTTTTAGTGCGATCCTTAGCAGGGGTCAGCTCTGTGATTAGGGTCGCACCTGCTACTGTAACTGCGCTCCAGCCAAGCCCCAAGAGCGTTAGGGCAATAATTGTGATCGCATGCGATTCGCCAGCTATAAAAGCTAAGAATGCAGTTACAAGCAAAATTGCCCAGCCAAGGTGAATCACGGGTATTCTCCCATATTTCGTAGCGAGCATACCGAAGATTGGTGAGAGCGCATACATGCCAGCAATATGCAAGCTTAGAGTGATGCCAACCAACTCGTGACTACCGCCATGATGCATCAGATGCAACGGTGTCATAGCCATAAGCCCAACCATCACTGCCTGTGAAATAGCAATTATGCCGATTACTGCGAGTTGCACTTTTTTGCTGCCCACAATCGCTGATTTCTTGCCATTCTGGGTTGAAATCGAGTCGGTTTCTACTGGTAACGAGCGCGCTACCAGTAACGGGTCTGGTTTTAATCCGTTCCAGCTGACAGTGGCTGCGACAAGCTGTGCAAAGAAAGCAAAGACGAATACTCCTGCGAGTGGGGTTAATCCTAAGGCTGCACCAATTACTCCTCCCGGTTTAATAAGGTTAGGACCGACAACAGCACCGATTGTTATAGACCAGACCACCAAAGAGAGGTCACGAGCGCGCTGCGAAGGCTTCGCTAGGTCAGTTGCGGTAAATCTTGCAAGAAGTTGCACCGCGCTAGCAACACCCACCAGCGCGAGGCCTAAAGCCAGAACCGGCCAGCTACCGATAACGGTTGAAAAGACTGACGTTGCAGCACCAGCTGCGGCGATAAGGTTTCCTGTAACAATTGCTCGTCGCCTACCATATTTGCTGGCCAGCTTTGCAAGCGGTATGCCAGCGACGGCGGCTCCGGCCCCGAAGGTAGCTGAGGCAAGACCAGAAATTGCATCATTACCGCTGACTTCTGCAAGCAAAAGGGCTCCAACTGAGAGCGCCGCACCTACACCAAGACCACCCAGGATCGTTCCTACTGCAAGAACCCACAATGTCTTTTTTTGTAGCGCTCCACCCCGCACATGTGGATACCCTGTTTTGGATTCACTCGTGGTCATCTGCTCGTTCAAATGTTACGCTCTTTCTTAGTTAGTCCCCACTGTCGCCCATCAATACCTTTAAGTAACCGTTTTACAAGACGGACCGCTGGACTCTCATGTACTGTTTCCGGACACACAATACCAATAGTTCGATACTGCGGTTGAGTAAAATTAATTGCTTTAGCGCCTTTGGGCATTGATCCCTGAGATGCTATAGCCAGCCCTGGAACCATCGCAACCGATTCACCTGCAGCAACCATCGCAATAGTGGCAGGCATATTATCTGTTTCTTGAATTATGTCTGGTTCGAAACCTTTAGATCGTGTAACTTCAAGCAGGTGCCCGCGGCACTTGGTGCAGCCGGCAATCCATGGATCTGTGCTGAAGCTCTCGAGAGTTGCGGTTTTTAATCCGGCTACCCTCTCTGTTGGTGCCACTAGACAGAGTTCTTCTTGCCATAGTGGAATAAACTCATGCGATCCCATCAGAGCTTCGCCTTCATCGTATTGAAAGATTAGTGCGCAATCAACCTCACCGGCTTTCAACAATTCAATAGCTTCTGGGGGTTCCTGCTCCCGGTACTGAAAGGTAACTGCAGGAGCGTGCTCTGCGAGTTTGCGCATTAATTGGGGAATGATTGTAGCTGATGCAGACGGAAAACCAACAACTCTGAGGAGTCCACCACGATCACCACGAAGGTCTTCGATTGCTGCAAGGGCGGCATCTATTTCTTGAACGACCACTGCCCCATGTTCAGCAAGAATATTACCCGCTTGCGTAAGCCTAACGCCTCTGCCGTGTCGTTCGATTAACGGAACTGCGAGGCGGGTCTCAACCCTTTTGATACGTTGACTAACCGCAGGCTGGCTCATGCCCAGTTGAGATGCTACCTGAGTTAGAGACCCGGTCTGTTGCAAGAGATGCAGGATGCGAAGTTCAATTGAGTCAATTGAATCAAAGTTATCTCCAACACGTAAAGTAGTCACTCCACTACCATAAGCTATCGTGAGCAAATATGGTAGTTACATTCACTTTAGTTATATGTCGTATTTTGAAACCAACTACTTGCTTTTAAAACTAGATAGATTGCGTTGCTACTAGAGCTTGGGCTTTATCTTCTTCTGTGGCGACGAGCTGCCCACACGCACCATCGATTTCTTTGCCGCGAGTATCTCTAAGAGTTGTAGGCACACCGGCGTCGTTAAGTCGGCGGACGAACTCTGCAATCACTTCAGGTTCTGGAGAAGTCCAGATAGATCCGGGCGTAGGGTTTAGCGGAATCGGATTAACATGCACCCAGCCACGACCTCTGGAGTTTAACTTTTCTGCCAGCAAATCTGCACGCCACGAGTGATCGTTCATATCTTTGATTAGTGCATACTCAATACTGACCCGCCTGCCTGTTTTATCGAAGTATTCGCGAGCAGCATCAAGTACCTCTTCAACCTTCCAGCGGCTGTTAACTGGAATCAGTTCGTCTCGCAATTCGTCATCTGGTGCGTGCAAAGAAAGCGCAAATGTGACAGGTATATTTTCGGCAGCTAATTTACGAATAGCCGGAGCAAGTCCAACAGTCGATACTGTTATATTTCTTGCGCTCATACCCAACCCATGAGGGGTGGTATCGGTCATACGGCGCACCGCATTCATAACACGTTTATAGTTCGCGAGAGGCTCTCCCATACCCATAAACACAATATTGTTAACTCGTTCTTGCGAAAAGTGCATGTTACCACGTCTTTTACCTCCGAGTTCTCCAGCTCGAATAACTCTGTTTGCTTGGACAATCTGATCAACAATTTCAGCGGTAGACATGTTTCTTGTGAGACCAGCCTGACCAGTCGCACAAAATGGACAGTTCATGCCACACCCGCACTGGCTCGATACACAAAGCGTGATGCGTCCCGGGTATCTCATTAGCACTGATTCGACGAGAGCTCCGTCAAAAAGTCGCCACAAAAATTTAATGGTGTCACCATTATCAGTTTCGAGGCGTTTGACCTCTGTTAGAAGCGGAGGAAAGAACTCTTCAACCAACTCATTCCGGCCATCTTTAGGAAGATCGCTCATCTTTTCGGGGTCTGTTGTGTAGTGTTCGAAATAGTGCGTAGATAGTTGCGTTGCTCTAAAAGCGGGCAAGCCCATCTCTTTAACTTTTGTTTGCCGTTCTTCTAGTGTCATGTCGGCAAGGTGAGCGGGTGGTTGTTTCACTCGGGGTGAAGCAAATTGTAAGGTTGGTCTACCGTCAGGGTTTGTTGCCTGCACCCAGCCTTCAGCTTTTGGGCGCACCTGTTTTGAAGCAGACCTGTTTGCGCTGGGTGGCCTGGTTTTGATAAGTTTGCCGACACTTTCAGTAGTCAAATTTTTTTGCCGTGACTGATCCATAAGCTAAAGGCTACTGCACCCGGTTGCGAAGAATCCCAATGCCCTCTATTTCAACCTCTACAATGTCGTCAGCTACTAGTTCGCCCACACCCTCTGGTGTACCCGTCAAAATTACGTCTCCAGGCAAAAGGGTAAAGGCGTGTGAAGCATAAGATACTATTTTTTCGACAGTGTGAATCAGGTTTGCGGTGGAGCTTGACTGCTTTAGCTCTCCATTAACCCTTGTTTCAATGCGTGAGTCGCTCAAATCTAGATCGGTTTCGATAATCGGACCTAGGGGGCAGAATGTATCAAACCCTTTTGCTCTAGCCCACTGCCCGTCAGAATATTGCAGGTCGCGCGCGGTTACGTCGTTAGCGCAAGTGTAACCGTAGACAACTTCGAGAGCGCGCTCTTCAGAAACTTCTTTAGCTACCGCTCCAATCACAACTGCCAGCTCGCCTTCAAACTCAACTTGGTTTGAGACTTCTGGCCTAACTATGACGTCTTCCGGTCCAATTACTGCGGTGTTTGGTTTTAAAAATAGTAGCGGATCAGTCGGAGCTTCACCCCCCATGCCGCGTGCCTGCATCTCAGCTACGTGATCAGCAGAGTTTTTGCCCACACAGACAATTTTAGAGCGTGGAATGACGGGAGCTAGGAGTGTTACTTCAGCAAATTTAAAACGTCTCCCTGTGCCTTCATAACCAGCAAC
>DATJCC010000085.1:0-26287 GCA_035514995.1 Microbacteriaceae bacterium | reverse complement strand
ATTTTTGCTTCAACTTGTCTTTTTGCCAGTTTTTATTATCTGGGCTATTGCTTGGTTAAGCGGAGCTGGTTTCAGTATCGGCACTGGTTCTTTGGCAGACCCAATAGAACCTCTTTTAGGTCCATTGCCTGCGGTCCCTATTTTTGGTGCCATCCCGCAGGGCCTTGGAGATTGGAGCATATTAAGCGCTGTCATCATTATTATCTCCGGAACAGTTATTGGTATTTTGTTCGGAAAGTTGCCCGAATTTAGAAATCCGACAGTTCTAATTACCAGTTCTGTTGTGATTTTGGCAAGCTTAATATTATTGATGGCAATGGTTGCTTTAGCCGTTTTGAGTTCTGGATCAATCGGTCCAGGAAGAATGGATAGCTTGGGTGTCAGCACCTGGCCATTTGCATGGATTTTAGCTGCAGAGATGGGTGCTGGGGTTTTATTTGGTCTGCTTCTAAGACGAATACCAGACTATAAAGATCTATTTGTAAAAGAAAAAACGGTTTCTGTAGACGAAACAGAAACCGTAGAAATCAAGTTGTCTCCAGCAACCGGACTAAGTGATGTTGGCACTCTAGAGGTGGGCACTGTAGAGGTGGGCACTGTAAAGATAGATGCTGCAGACGACACAAATGAGACAGAGGATCTATCACGGATAGCGGATCCCACAAACGATAAACAAAAGCCCTGGTTTCACAAAGGAAGCAAGGAACAAAAACTTGCACAACCTTTAACAGAAGAGCAACTGCTTGAAGAATATTCATGGGAGAGCTTGAAGTTAGACGAGGAGAATATGCAAACTCGAGATGACAGTGTAGACTAGGCACTGCAATTCACGGGAGTCCGAAAGGGCTGAGAGGGAGTAAAGTGCTCCGACCGTTCAACCTGATCTGGGTAATTCCAGCGGAGGAAGGAAGTTCTTTAATTGAGCATAAAAAATATATTCAAGTTTAGCGCTCTTACAATCGCGAGTCTTATGCTTTTAAGCGGATGTCAATCATCTGATTCTGTCACTGACGAGGTCACGCTAATTGTGCATGATTCTTTTCCCAACGAAGAGTTCGCCGTGGCAGCGAGTGAAGCTACAGGACTGCAGGTTAAAGTTGTCACATCCGGTGGTGGTGAAGAGCTAACCACAACACTTGCACTGACCAAAGGTGCGCCTCTTGCAGATGCATTCTACGGAATAGATAACTTTTTTGCTTCACGACTCGTTGAAAATGACGTCATAGTGCCATTCGTACCAGATAACCTTCCTGAAAGAGCCAAAGAGTTTCTTTTTGACGATCAAGGGTCAATGGTTCCCGTTAGTCTGGGGGCAACATGCATCAACATTGATAAAACTTGGTTTGCTGAAAACTCCATGTCTGAACCTAAAACTTATTTTGACCTGATAGATGAAAAATACAAAGGTTTGACAGTACTTTTAGACCCGACTGCTTCAACCACTGGCGGATCTTTTTACTTGGGGACGATCGCGGAGTTTGGTCCTGAACAAGCACTCGACTACTGGGAGAATCTAATTGAGAATGACGCACGCATTGAACAGGGCTGGAGCGACGCATACTACACACATTTTACGGCCGGATCCCCTGATGGAACATATCCGATAGTGGTTTCTTACAGCTCTTCACCCGCATACACAATTAATGATGAAGGAACAGAATCACAAACATCAGCCCTGCTTGACACCTGTTCAAGCACGGTTGAATATGCAGGAATCTTAAATGGTGCAAATAACACTGAGGGAGCCAAACTCTTAATCGAATACTTATTTTCAGAAGAGTTTCAAAATACAATTGCAGATACAATGTATGTTTACCCGGTAGACGCTGAAGCAAACATCCCAGCTGAATGGGATGAATTTGCGCCACTACCAAGTAACCCACACGATGTTCCGGCTTCTGAAATCGGTTCAAAGCGTGACGCATGGCTCGCAGATTTAAGCGAACGAATCGGGCTCTAAAACAAGCGGCAAGTTAGTAGCTAAGCTGATGAAGTGTTAAAAGTAGATAGATTCTGGTGGGCTCTTTTAGCGCTAATCCCAGCTCTATTTGTGTTCATATTTTTTATATGGCCAGTCTTATCACTCATCTTTACCGGTATTACCGAAGACGGTCGCCTAGAATTTCAATCTATTGCGCAGATCTTAAAAAGATCACGCACATGGGGAGTTGTAGGGCAAACACTGTTGCAAGCATTCTCGGCAACAGCTCTGTCAGTTTTGGTCGGGATACCCGCCGCGTTTATCCTTTACAGACTACAATTTCCCGGTCGGAAAGCACTTAGGGCACTATTAACGGTTCCCTTTGTGCTTCCGACTGTGGTGGTGGCTGCAGCATTTATGGCGTTATATGGCCCGGGCGGAATGCTTAACTTTCTTGGTCTCGATAGAACCTTCGTTGTACTAATCATGGCTCTTACTTTTTTTAACGTGACAGTTGTTATGCGCATCGTCGGTGGGTTTTGGGAAAATCTTGATCCTCGTCAAACAGAAGCAGCACGAATGCTAGGAGCATCATCGGGGCAGGCTTTTTTAAACATAACCCTGCCCAGGTTGTGGCGTCCGATAGCTTCAGCCGCTTCACTAGTTTTTCTGTTCTGTGCAACATCTTTTGGCGTTGTTTTTGTTTTGGGTGGTAAAAAGTACGCAAACATTGAGACAGAGATTTACCGCTCGACTATGCAGCTGTTAGATTTAAAAACCTCGGCAGTACTATCAATATTGCAAATAATAATTGTTGTGCTCGCACTCTATTTTTCATCTCGGTTGCGTAGATCGACAAGTTCAGTCAGTAGCGTGACCGACAGAGTTGTAGCTTTTCGTTCGAAAGATCATCTGTCAATACTTCTAATTTTTATTATTACAATAGCGCTGCTTCATGCGCTTCCAATTTATTCCCTAATAAGCAGATCCTTTAGAAGCACAGCGGGTGATTGGTCTTTTGAAAACTATCTGCTGCTGTTTAGCCCACCTGAGTCCTCACCTTTAGCACAGGGAATTTCTGGCGCAATTTGGCTTTCTCTCTCCTACGCTCTAATCGCCATGCTGGCTTCTGTTTTGTTAGGACTTATAACTGTTTTTGTCGTGACCCGTAAATTCTTAAGCAGACGGGTTAAACGTGGCCAGAGCGTGTACGAATATACGATGATGATGCCGCTAGGGGTTTCAGCTGTGACTTTGGGTCTCGGACTTCTAATAACTATGCATAAACCTTTCGGGATAGGCATAGATCTACGCAGCACACTTGTCTTGATTCCAATAGCTCAAACGCTGATCGCTCTCCCTCTGGTAATCCGCACACTTATGCCGCGGCTACAAAACATAAGTCAGCGCACCAAAGATGCTGGAATAATGCTTGGAGCATCACCCTGGAAAGTGATTTTGACCATAGAGCTTCCACTTTTAAAAAATGCTGTTGCTATTGCTGCCGGGTTTGCTTTTGCAGCATCGCTTGGAGAGTTTGGCGCAGCAGCTTTTCTCGTCAGGTCAAACGATAAAACACTTCCGGTAATAATCGCACAGTTACTTTCGCATCAAGACCCCATGAGCCACAATATGGGTATCGCGGCAGCTGTTTTGTTGGGTGCTATAACAGCATCAGTTATGGTAGCTGCAGAGAGTTTGAGCTTGAAGAGTAAGGTCGGGTGGGTCGCATGGTAAAAAAAATCGAACATAGCTCTCACAACGAAGGTGTATTAAAGCTTGATTCTGTTTCAGTGAGATTTCCTGGCGGTATACAAGCGCTTTCAAATGTTTCTCTGACAGTTCAACCCGGCGAGATAGTCGCTCTTTTGGGGGCAAGCGGTTCAGGAAAATCCACTTTATTAAGGGCGGTAGCTGGTTTGGAACAACTTCAATCAGGCTCTATTAAATGGGATGGTAATGATTTAAAAGATGTTCCTCCTCACAAACGAGGTTTTGGATTTATGTTTCAAGACGGGCAACTCTTCACACACAAAGATGTTTTTGGAAATATAGAGTATGGGTTGAAACTTCAAAAAGTTTCCCATGCAGAGCGTAAAGAAATAGTGTCGAACCTGTTAGACCAAGTGGGTTTACCTGGATATGAGAAGCGATCAGTTACTACGCTTTCTGGAGGCGAAGCGCAACGAGTGGCGCTCGCCAGAGCGCTGGCGCCAAAGCCCAAGTTGTTGATGCTTGATGAACCGCTATCTTCGTTAGACTCAGACTTACGAAAGCGTTTGGGGGCAGATCTGTCGAAGGTGCTTCGCGCCAATAAGACTAGCGCGATCCTAGTGACCCACGATAAAGATGAAGCCAGGCAAATAGCCGACAGAACAGTGCAATTACAATCTGGAAGAGTAGCCATTTGATTCAAGTACAATAGGCTTGTGCTAAAAATTGTTGCTCTTATATCTGGCGGAGGAAGCATCCTTGAAGCTCTCTTAAAAGCGTGTGATGATCCAAACTATCCGGCAGAAATTGTGGCTGTAGGGTCAGATACTGACGCACCAGGATTAGATTATGCGGTAGCGAGGAACATACCAACTTTTATAGTTCGACCTGAGGGATTTTCTTCGCGGAAACTTTGGGGAAAAGAACTACTACGGGTAATCCGATCTCATAATGTGGGAGTAGCAAAAGATAAAAGCTTGATATTAAGTGCAGGTTTAATGCGTATCCTGCCAAAAGAGTTTGTTGATGAAACCTCACCAAATTTAATTAACACCCACCCGGCACTTCTTCCAAACTTTCCAGGTGCTCACGCTGTCGCAGATGCTGTAGCGGCCGGAGTTAAAGAAACGGGTGTTACCGTACATATAATTGATGCTGGGATAGACACCGGACCAATATTAAAACAGGCAACCGTTGCAATTCTTGATGGCGAAAACGAGCACGAGCTACACGAGCGCATTAAGCAGGTTGAAAGACCTCTTCTTGTTGAAGTGGTGCGAGCTATTGCTACGGGAGAGATCTCTCTTGAATCAGCGACAAACACTAAAGGAGAATAGTGAACGTTAAAAGTCAGCCCGCAAATCTTTATGAACACCGAGACAGAGTGAAGGTTAAGCGCGCACTAGTGTCTGTTAGCGATAAAACAGGTCTTGAAGATTTTGCAAAGAAGCTTGTAGCTAACGGTATTGAGATTGTCTCTACCGGCTCAACCGCAAACATTATCAAAAATGCTGGTCTAAACGTCACAGAAGTTAGTGAAGTTACTGGGTTTGAAGAGGCTCTCGACGGGAGGGTCAAAACTCTTCATCCCGCTGTGCATGCGGGATTACTCGCAGATCTTCGACTAGATAATCATCGCACGCAGCTCAAAGATCTTAAAATTACACCCTTTGAGCTTGTTGTCGTAAATTTGTACCCGTTCGACGAGACTGTGGCGGCAGCTAAACCTCAAGCAGATATTATCGAAAATGTTGATATCGGTGGACCAGCTATGGTGCGCGCGGCAGCGAAAAATCATGCCAACGTCGCAATAGTTGTAGATCCAGCAAATTACGATTCAGTGATAGATGTCATTGAAACAGGGGGGACCACCTTAGCGTTAAGGCGTGAGCTTGCAACAGCAGCTTTCGTGCACACTGCCAGATATGACACCTCAGTTGCGAACTGGTTTTTAGAGCAAGAAGAAAAATCGTGGGAAGAAACATCCAGTGATTCTATTAGCTCTTCCTCTATGTCGGAAGATGCAGTGTCGGCGTCGCAAGAAGAAATTGATGCGATCTTTGATGATAGCGAAAACATGATTGGTTATGAACTGTTTGGAGTAAGAGAAGCCACTTTGCGGTACGGTGAAAATAGTCATCAACGGGCAGCTTTGTTTTGCGAGATCGATAATGAGGGTATTGCACAGGCTAAACAATTACAGGGCAAAGAAATGTCTTACAACAATTACGTTGATGCCGATGCGGCTGTACGTGCAGCTTACGACCATGAAAGACCTGCTGTTGCGATCATAAAACACGCTAATCCGTGTGGGATCGCAGAGGCACCTGAGGGAGCAGCCGACCCAATTTCAGTAGCTCATAAACTCGCGCATGAATGTGACCCTGTCTCTGCCTTTGGAGGGGTCGTTGCGGCTAACCGACGAGTGAGCGCTCAAATGGCTGAAAATATCGTCGAAATTTTTACAGAGGTGCTGGTAGCGCCGGGATTTGAAGATGAAGCGTTAAAGATATTAAGTGCCAAAAAGAACTTGCGGTTACTGGAACTTCCTGAAACTTTCAAAACAGCAGATGTCGAAGTGAAACAAATTTCTGGTGGATTTTTGGTGCAAGATTCAGATAAAAATTTCGCTGCATCAGCCGATTGGGAGCTTGTGGCTGGGGAACCAGCATCACCAAAAGTTATGGCAGAGTTAGAGTTTGCTTGGAGAGCCTGTCGAGCAGTCAAATCTAACGGAATTCTGCTCACCTCAGGTGGCGCTTCAGTTGGAGTTGGTATGGGACAGGTAAACAGAGTCGATTCTTGTCACTTAGCGGTCAGCCGTGCTGGAGAGCGTGCCGCAGGCTCAGTAGCTGCATCTGATGCTTTCTTCCCATTCGCTGATGGCTTGGAGGTGCTTCTAGAGGCCGGAGTAAAGGCTGTTGTGCAACCTGGTGGATCAATAAGAGACAAGGAAGTAATTGCGGCAGCACAACAAGCTGGTGTGACAATGTACTTTACCGGCGAGAGACACTTCTTTCACTAGTCAGGGGTTCAACAGGACCAGAAGGGTAGAATGTTGGTATGGAACTTTTAATGCAAATTCTCGTTGTGCTTCACATTTTAAGCTTTGGTGTTGTTATGGGTACTGCTATTGCACAGCTTCCCGCTGTTAAAACGGGAACCGCAAAGGTCTCAAATGGCATGCTTCATGGCTCACTAGCGTTACTTGTTACAGGTATCGCT
Organism: Microbacteriaceae bacterium; assembly: GCA_035514995.1. GTDB lineage: Bacteria > Actinomycetota > Actinomycetes > Actinomycetales > Microbacteriaceae > Leucobacter_A. The sequence goes on along the minus strand of DATJCC010000085.1, from coordinate 19,428 downwards.
TTGGTAGGCATGATTTATGCTGTGGGTGGATCACCAAACAATGCGAAGATTGGAGTTAAATCTTTAGTTTTAATCGGAATCATTGTTTTGGTTTTGATGAACCGTAAAAAGGCTCCAGTCTCAGGCGGCGTATTAGGTGCAATTGCTGGTCTTTCTGCAATAAATGTAGCTTTAGCTGTTCTATGGAACTAAACATTATCTAAATTAATATAGCCAGACAGAAATCTCTGCCTGGCTATATTAATTTAAGAGGTTATTGTTTGTCCAATACTCCGATTTCATTACCTTCGGTATCGAAAATTTGCATCTGATCAGCTGAAACACTTGCAGTACTAGCAGTGCTTAACCACGTGTCAACACCTTCGCAGAACATCATTGTTGTAGCGAGCGCACCAAATTCTATTTCGGTTCCTTCATGCTCGTAAGAGCCTGTTATGCGATTGCAGCCGTCACTGCCATAAACCTGGCCGTCATCTTCAAGCGTCAGGGATGGTTCTCCTTGCATTTCGGGTTCTCCCCATGTTCCCACTACACTGACCTCCTCTGAAGGAGAAGCGCTAGAGCAGGCCACTAGAGATAGCGCAATCATTGTTGAAGCAGATATAGCAAAAAACTTTTTCATCTGTAAAACATACCATAGAGGCTCAGGCGAGACTGAAGTTTCGCCTGAGCCTCTATGAACTTTTCATAACTTTATTATTCGAATGCCAAAGCTCTCTTGATTAAATCTTCTTGCTCGACTGCGTGCACCTTCGCAGAACCTGTCGAGGGTGCCGCCGATGCCGGGCGTGACACTACGCGCACACCCCGATTGCCCTGATATTTCACGAACTTTAGAGAGATGAAAGGCCAGGCGCCCTGATTCTCTGGTTCGTCTTGCACCCAAACGAACTCAGCGGTTGTTGGGTAGCTGGAAAGAACCTCAGTAATGGCTTTTAGAGGTGTCGGGTAATACTGCTCGACACGCACGAGAGCAATTCTTGGGTCGGGATTCTTGTCAAGCGCGTTTCGTAGATCATAGTAGGTTTTACCCGAAACCATAATGATACGTTCAACAGAAGATTTATTTTGCAGGGATGGGTCATCAATTACAGGAACAAATGAACCACTTGTGAAATCGTCTATCTGAGAAGTTGCTCCGCGCAACCGAAGCATTGCCTTCGGAGTAAATACGATAAGCGGTTTACGTGGTCGCTGGTATGCCTGTTTGCGGAGCAGATGGAAATAGTTGGCAGGGGTGGATGGACGAGCCACAATCATATTATCCTCTGCGCAGAGCTGCAGAAAACGTTCGATCCGCGCGGACGAGTGGTCGGGTCCTTGACCCTCATAACCATGGGGTAGGAGCATTACAACCGAAGAGTTTTGGCCCCACTTTTGCTCCGCAGAAGAAATGAACTCATCAATTACTATCTGACCACCGTTTGCGAAGTCACCAAACTGAGCTTCCCAAATAACTAAAGCATCTTCACGTTGCAATGAATAGCCATATTCAAACGCTAGCGCAGCATACTCAGAGAGGAATGAATCGTATATCCAAAAGCGTGCTTGCTCTTCAGAAAGGTTTAGGAGCGGCAACCATTCCTGCCCGTTTTTGCGGTCATGAAACACGGCGTGTCTCTGAGCGAAAGTGCCACGCCTTGCATCTTGGCCAGCGAAGCGCACTGCTGTGCCTTCAACAAGCAGTGAACCTAGCGCAAGGAGTTCACCAAAGCCCCAATCGACATTGCCGTTGCGGCTCATGTCGAAACGTTTTTTGATGAGTTGTTGAAGCTTCGGGTGCACGGTAAAACCAGAAGGCTTGTTTTCGTGCGCGTCACCGATGAGCTCTATAACACTCCGGTCAACAGCTGTTGGTACATTAATGACCGGAATTGTTGCTGTGTTTGTTGCAGGTGCAGTGTCAGTAATCACAGGGATTGAAGAGGTCTGTGCGGCATGTGTCTCCATAAATGCCTGTTCGAGACGATTTTGAAAGTCTTGCTTCGCCTGCTCGTATTCTTCTTCAGTTATATCACCGCGACCAACAAGAGTGCTGGTGTAGATCTTACGCACACTACGTTTGGCTTCGATGAGGTCATACATCAACGGCTGGGTCATTGATGGATCGTCGCCTTCGTTGTGACCGCGGAGCCTGTAGCTCACTAGATCGATAATCACGTCTACATTAAACTTCTGTCTAAACTCGTAGGCGAGTTTCGCGACACGTACTACAGACTCGGGGTCGTCTCCATTTACGTGGAAAATCGGTGCTTGAATAACCTTGCCCACGTCTGAAGAGTATATTCCTGACCGCGAATCTTGAGGCAGAGTTGTGAAGCCCACTTGATTGTTGATAATTACGTGGATTGTTCCGCCTGTGCGGTAACCGCGCAACTGAGACATCTGCAGTGTTTCGTAGACCACACCTTGACCTGCCATAGCGGCATCGCCGTGAATGAGAATTGGAAGAGTGGTAAAAGACCCTATCGGTTTAAGGTCTTGTTTGGCGCGAACAATTCCTTCTAACACGCCGTTGACTGTTTCGAGATGGGAAGGGTTGGCCGCTAGATTAATTGGAACCTGTGTGCCGTTGGGGGCAGTGAATGTTCCCTCTGTACCTAAATGGTACTTAACGTCTCCAGAGCCTTTTGAGGAGCGGTTGATTCCTTCAAACTCACTGAATATTTGACCGTAGGTTTTTCCTGCAATGTTAGACAGCACGTTTAAGCGCCCGCGGTGAGCCATTCCTACATCTACGCTATCGACACCATCTTCTGCCGCGTCTATCAGCATCGCGTCTAGCAGAGGAATAACTGACTCGCTTCCCTCTAGACTGAAGCGTTTTTGTCCAACATATTTGGTTTGTAAGAACGTTTCGAAGGCTTCTGCTTCATTAAGCTTCTCGAGAATGCGCATTTGCTGGTCTCGGGTTGGTTTTTCCCAAGGAACCTCAACCTGTTGTTTGATCCACATGCGCTGTTTGGGATCTTGAATGTGCATATATTCGATACCAATTTTACGGCAGTAAGAATCACGCAATACGCCAAGTATGTCGCGCAACTTCATGTGGTCTTTACCACCGATGCCGCCGGTTACAAACTCTCTATCTAGATCCCAGAAAGTAAGTCCGTGTGTTTCAATCTCGAGATCTGGGTGTAAGCGTTGTTTGTATTCGAGAGGATCGATATCAGCCATGAGATGGCCGCGCACTCGGAATGAGTTGATTAGTTCTTGAACTCGAGCAACTTTATCGATAGCACCGTGTTGATCAATACTGAGGTCTTTAGCCCACTGGATTGGTGCGTAGGGAATTCGTAGTGCGGCAAAAATCTCTTGGTAAAAGTTGTGTGAACCTGTTAAACGCTCATGGATCAGTTTCAAAAACTCACCCGAACCCGCGCCCTGAATGACTCTATGATCGTAAGTGCTCGTCAGCGTTATAGTTTTACCAATACCGAGGTCTTGTAGTGTCTCAGCAGCTGAACCCTGGAACTCTGCTGGATACTCGAGCGCTCCGGCTCCGATTATGCATCCCTGCCCGTTCATCAAACGGGGAACTGAATGCACCGTGCCTATGCCACCCGGGTTCGTTAAAGAAATTGTTGCACCCTGGTAGTCGTTCATCGTTAATTTGCCAGTGCGAGCTCTTGTGACTAGATCTTCGTAAGCGGCTAAGAACTCATTAAAGTTTAAAGTCTCGGCTTCTTTAATAGATGGAACCACAAGAGTTCTAGTTCCGTCTGGTTTTGGAAGGTCGATTGCTATTCCAAGCCCGATGTGAGCTGGGGCTACAACTGCTGGTTTACCATCAACAATCGTGTAGCTAACATTCTGGCTAGGGAATTCCTTAACGGTCTGGATCATAGCCCAGCCAATCAGGTGTGTGAAAGATACTTTTCCGCCGCGGCTACGTTTCAAATGATTGTTAATGACAATGCGGTTATCAATCATGAGTTTCGCCGGGATGGTCCGCACGCTGGTAGCGGTAGGAATTGTCAACGACTCATCCATGTTCCTAGCTACGGTTCTCGCAACCCCACGTAGGGGTGTTGTCACATCCTCCGTAGTGTCGGGTTCAACCGGAACAGTAGGCTTTGTCTTAGGAGCTTCTGCAGGAATCGGAGCGGCTTTAGGAGCTGCGGCGGTAGTTCGAGCTTCGACGCTACCTGTGGTCGGTGAAACAGAGGTTTTTGTTGTGGTTTCTTCTGATCCAGTCTGCGCAGTAGCTGTAGATCTGGCTTCGAGCTTTTGTGCATATTCTTCTAGGGTTGGCCACCAAGTTTTGTCTACGGAGGATTTATCCTCAACGTATTGCTTGTAAAGTTCTTCAACAAGCCAAGCATTAGCTCCAAACTCTTCTGAAATGCCGCCAGCTCCGGTTGCTCCCGAATGCACAGACAATCGTTTTCCTCTCTCATGGGCAAGGTCCAGAAAGCTGAAAATATTTCAAACCGAAATAATTTTTCAGCCGACTATAAGCCTACGGTAATTTACCTGACATTGCACACGCATAGATTAAAAACGGTAATAGTGTTTCGCAGGAGTGCACGGTACCTTATAAAGTATGGAGTTTCTTGATTCAGGACCACACGGGGACCTGACATATTCAGACGTGTTTTTAGTGCCACAAAGAAGTGCAGTCTCAAGTCGCTATGAAGTTGATCTTTCGCCAAAAGATGGCACGGGGATGACGATTCCTTTGGTCGCTTCCAACATGAACGCAGTAACGGGGCCTCGTTTAGCAGCTACCATCGCTAGGAGGGGTGGGCTCGGTGTGCTTCCACAAGATATCGGTCCGCAAGAACTACTTGAGGCCATCCGTTGGGTTAAACAACAGCCAGTCCAATGGGACAGTCCATATCGAATAGAGGGCTCAAAAACAGTCGCTGAAGCTTTGGAGCTTTTGCCAGCCACTATAGGATTTGGTTTGGTTGTTACTGAAAACGGTAATGATCTTGGGGTGGTCCCAGCTGAGCTTCTTGTTGCATTGGAACGGCATATTCTGCTCAGGGAGGTAGTTCAAAAGGGATGGTTTGCCCTTGATGCAGAAAACATCACAGACGCTAAACAAGCCTTCATGGCGCTTGACGCTGCAGATAAAGAGTTCGCGCTCGTTACTCAAAGAGGCCACATCATCGGCACAATTTCAAAATCTACAGCGGTCAGAAGCTCAGTTTATTCACCAAATCTATCAGCCAAAGGGGAGCTAGCAGTTGCTGCGGCTGTTGGAATTAACGGCGATGTTGAAGCGCGCGCCAAGGCACTGGTAGAGGCCGGTGTTGACGTGCTTGTTTTAGACACTGCACACGGGCATCAAGACGCTATGGTTCGCGCAGTAGAGAAAGTAAGTTCCCTGAATTTAAATGTGCCCATAGTTGCCGGCAATGCGGTGACTCGCCAAGCAGTAAAAGATCTTGTCGGCGCAGGGGCAGACACCATCAAAGTAGGGGTGGGGCCTGGCGCTATGTGCACTACTCGCATGATGACAGCCGTTGGTCGACCACAGTTTTCAGCGGTCCTTGAAGCAGCAGAAACAGCTAAAATGGCTGGGGCTAATGTTTGGGCTGATGGTGGAGTTAGATATCCGAGAGACGTTGCTTTGGCGCTCGCTGCTGGCAGTTCTAGTGTGATGATTGGTTCATGGTTTGCTGGCACAATTGAGTCTCCGGGAGTTTTACGTCGTTACGATGATGGATCGCTTTATAAAACGAACTGGGGGATGGCTTCGACAAAAGCGGTTGAGGCCAGGTTTGCTAAACTTGATCCGTTTGAACGTAAATTAAAGGCAATGTTCTCCGAAGGAATTAGCGAAAGTCGAGTTGCTGTCGATCCATTATTACCATCTGTAGAAGACCTTATTGATCGGATTACTGCAGGAGTGAGAAGCTCATTTACATATGCCGGAGCTTTCACACTATCTGAGTTTCAAAAACGCTCTGTCGTGGGTGTTCAATCTGCTGCGGGTTACGAAGAGGGGCAGGCTAAGGCGCATATAAATGTGGAGGGTCAATCCCGTTGAATGATTGGGCACTTTTTGCCATCGGCTTAGCTCTGACTGTTGGAACCGGTGTTTTTGTGGCAGCAGAGTTTTCTTTAGTTGCGCTCGATAGAAGTGATCTGGAACGTAGAAAGGCGCAGGGCCAAACAGGTCTAGATTTTGTGATTAGAGGCTTAAAAAAAACCTCAACTCACCTTTCTAGCGCGCAACTAGGAATCACCCTAACCACACTTTTGGCAGGGTTTACTCTGGAGCCGGCTTTAAGCGCAATGTTTAATGCACCGCTAACAGCGGTAGGACTTCCAGAAGAAATGTTGCGTTTAGTTTCAGCTCCATTAGCGATAGTTATCGCGACGCTTTTGTCGATGCTCGTTGGAGAACTTGTGCCGAAGAATTTCGCACTAGCAAGACCATTACAGGCGGCCAAAATGGTCATGCCTCTTCAGGCGGGATTCACTAACGTGATGAAGCCGGCGGTATTGGCTTTAAACGGCACTGCAAACTGGATTTTGCGAAAAATGGGTATTGAGCCCAAAGAGGAGCTTTCTAGTGCACGTACGGCAACTGAACTTTCGGCGATGGTGCGTCACTCAGCTAGCGAGGGATTGCTAGAAGAAGACACTGCTACTCTTCTTGACAGAGCTCTAAGATTTACAAATAGATCGGCTGCAGACGCAATGACTCCGCGACCTAAAATTGAGACAATCCATCGGTTAGAGTCAGCACAAGCATTGATAGATCTTTCTAGGCAGAGTGGCTTTTCAAGGTTCCCAGTTATCGATGAAGACCGTGACGACATCGTTGGCGTTACTCATCTTAAACAGGCTGTGGCTGTTCCTCGAGAGAAAAGAGCTGAAGTACCTGTTGCTGCTCTAACTGAAGAAGCTCCTCGTGTGCCAGAAACTATGCCCTTGGATGACCTGTTAGGTACCCTCAGAAATGAAGGCTTCCAGCTTGCCATAGTCGTTGATGAGTATGGAGGAACAGCAGGAATAGTCACTCTTGAAGATCTCGTAGAAGAACTAATCGGCGAGGTTTCAGACGAACACGATAGAAGGTTTACGGGGGTCACTGGAACCCCAGAGGAGCTGAGTTTTCCGGCAGACCTTCGACCGGATGAGCTGTTAGATCAAACCGGAATTGAAGTACCGGAGAGCCCCCAATACGACACAGCTGCGGGGTTTGTGATCAGCGAACTCGGGCGAATGCCGGCCGTTGGTGACATAGTTGATCTGCCACATGGCGGCACTCTCACAGTTGAGGCAATGGATGGCATGCGTATCGACAGGTTGAAATTTACCGAGCCCTTCACACGGGTGGAGCAATCATGAGTAGTTGGTGGGGCTTTTTTTGGCTGTTCGTGCTACTAGCAGGAAATGCTTTCTTTGTTGCTGCAGAGTTTGCTGTCATATCTGCTCGTAGGTCGCAGATAGAACCTAAGGCCGCCGCTGGTCACAGAAGTGCTCGTACCGCGCTTTACGCCATGGAAAATGCTACTTTGATGTTAGCTACCAGCCAGCTCGGTATTACGGTTTGTTCACTAATAATCTTGAATGTTTCAGAACCTGCAATACATGCGATTTTGGAGGTCCCTCTTGCAGCAACTGGGATTTCAGCTAACGCGGTAGGCGTGACCGCATTTGTGGTTACATTGATTATCGTTTCAACTTTGCACGTAGTGATCGGTGAGATGGTTCCAAAAAATGCTGCTTTTTCAATTCCTGACAAAGCGGTACTCTTACTCGCTCCGGGACTGGTTTTCGTTTCTAAAGTTTTCAGGCCGGTAATCTGGGTTTTGAATGAAAGCGCAAATTTATTTCTGCGAATGTTTGGAATCGAACCAAAAAATGAAACGGGGAGCACCTTTACTCTTGAAGAGGTTGCTCACATAGTGACACACTCACAAAGAGAAGGCCTACTTGAAGATAAAACCGGTGCATTAACAGCCGCTTTTGAATTTACTACTAAAGTTGCTAAAGATCTAACGGTTCCTTCTGACAAACTCGTTATTTTGAATGATCATGCCACACCACTACAGGTTGAAGAAGCAGTAACAAGGAATGGTTTCTCAAGATATTTGATCTCAAATAATCTTGGTGAGGTTCGGGGATATGTGCATATTAAAGATCTTTTACTTGTAGATAAAGACCGGGTTGATCAGGCGCTACCGAACAAAAGAGTTCGTTCGTTACTCTCAGTTGCAGAAAACGCTCATATAGAAGACGTTCTCCAAGAGATGCAACAGACCGGCGTGCACCTTGCGAACGTGCACGATATTGAAGGTCAGCAGGTGGGGGTGCTCTTTCTAGAAGATATTATTGAGGAGCTCGTTGGCGAGGTGCATGATGCAACTCGTAAACAACGATACGATCAAAATTAAGATTCTTAAAATACAGGATTTAAAGTACAGGGTTTAACAGGATTTAAAGTACAGGGTTTAAAGAGAGTTCCAGCTCCAACGGTCGAGATTTCTTTTCTAAATCAAGTTGCAAAGAATCAGGTATCTCAATCGTCGCTTCTAAAGTTGTTCCAGAGGGTGAGGTGTGGGGGGTAAGAACCACTTTCACGTCGTTGAATACACCAGAGGAAGTTGTGATTTTGCCAACACCCACAATCAAATCAGACACTTGACCTTGTCTTTCAAACACAACAGGTTCGGTGAGCTCAAACTTGATCTGATGGTAACTATCTATGGTTGCCAGAATTTCTGCGTTTGACATAATTCCGTCAGTTACCGTTATTGATCCGCTGGCGTCAGCAGTAACACGTTCTAGCGGTATACCTTCAGCAATGACGCTTGCTCCAACAACATCTCCCTGCAGTGAGTAGCGGTCGTTTGTAGGTGGTTCAAAAAGACTAGGGTCAGCGTTTAAAGAAGTAAAATGATTTGGGGAAGAAACCTCAGCAGGTGCTTGACATGCCCAGAGCACCACCGCAAGTACCGCAGTGGTGAAGTATGTGGCAATTACTCGCGAACTCTTCCAACCCATATTTCTAAGGCTAGGCTAGGCACTTGCAAAGCTCATGAGAGCTGACTGTGCGTTAGCTTGATTATGCCTGTGAAGTAACCTCATGTGAGAGTAAGCGAATCAGCTCTTTGCCAACCATGTCGTGTTCTATCAGAAAGGCGTCGTGGCCAAAAGGGGAATCAATTATTGTAGGCACACTACCGTCGATGTTTCCAGGAGCCAATAGTGCTATCTCTTCTTGTCCCTCTAGGGTAAAAAAACGATCACTTGGGATGCCCATAACAATAGTCGGCATAGTAATTTGTTGCAAAGCTTGGGCAACACCACCTCTGCCTCTACCAACGTCATGAGAGTTCATCGCCTGCACAAGTGTTACATAACTGCCAGCATCGAAGCGTCTAGTGAACTTATTGCCGTGAAAGTCAAGATATGACTCAACAGCATAACGCCCACCAGAACCGAGAGGGCTTTTAGCTGACTGCCAAGAACGTCCAAATCTTTCATTCAATTCCGTATTGCTGCGATAGTTCAGCATCGCAATGCGCCTGGCAGTGGCCAAACCACCGTGGGGGCCTATCCCGTCAGGGGCGTCATAATAGTTGCCATCGCGATAGTAGGGGTCTGTTCTGATAGCTTCTAGCTGCACTAAGTTAAACCCTATTTGATCTGCTGTGGTGACTGCTGGCGCCGCAATTACGGCTAATCTTTCAGTCTGATAAGGGTAGTGAAGAGCCCACTCAAGCGCGTGCATACCGCCCATTGATCCACCGATAACAGCTTTGAAAGACTCAATTCCAAGACTGTCAGCCAGCGGCCTAATAGCCTGAACTTGATCGCGAATCGTTAGAAAAGGAAAACGGTTACCCCATTCTCTACCGTCAGGAGCAAGCGAGGCTGGGCCAGAGGTGCCCTGGCATCCACCTAGTACGTTTGGAGCAACAATAAAATATTTTTCTGTATCAAGAGCTTTACCCTGGCCAACTATTTCGCTCCACCAACCGCTTGTTGGGTGAGCCGCTGATGCGTCGCCGCAAAGGTGACTGTCTCCGGTTAGCGCATGAAACACAAGAATTGCGTTGCTCTTACTTTCGTTTAGCTCTCCAAAAGTTTCGTAAGAGATTCTTACAGGGGATATCGACTCACCGCTTTCTGAGGTGAAAGAGTCGAGCCTGAAAAACTTACGAGCACCTATAGGGTCGCCCTCCCGCCACCCACCCGTTATTGGTGGGCGGCCGTAGAGGGCGCGCAACTGTGAGTCAGTTATGAAATCTGTAGGAAATGAATCTTCAGGGTTCTGCCAATCCATTTTGCCTCATTCTTAAATACGCGTTGCATGTTGAATAAATTATGATTTAACTAACTTAAGAGCAATCTATTCTATATTTATTTGAATATGTCTTACGACTTTATGCAGATACCTTCCTCGCGGCAGCGAATCCTGTCTCCAGGTCAGATTTGATATCTGCGAGAGACTCAATACCGACTGACAGACGAACTAGGCCGGGAGTGACGCCCGCAGCAAGCTGTTGTTCAGGAGTTAGCTGACCGTGTGTTGTAGATGCTGGGTGGATGACTAGACTTTTCACATCTCCAATGTTTGCAACGTGGCTGAACAATTCGAGATTGTTCACAAAGGCTTTACCGGCTTCTACACCGCCTTTCAACTCAAAAGAGAGCACAGCACCCACGCCTTTAGGTAGGTATTTATTAGCAGCCTCATACCACGGGCTTGAGGGCAGGCCGGCGTAAGAGACGCTTGCAACATCGTCTAAGCTTTCGAGCCACTCAGCAGTTTCTTGTGCGTTTTGAGTGTGCCTTTCCATGCGTAGTGATAGTGTTTCAATGCCCTGCAGTATGAGCCAGGCGTTGTGCGGTGAAACTGCAGCACCGATGTCGCGAAGCAACTGTACGCGGGCTTTAATCACATAAGCGATACCATCACCTAGTGCTCCGGTGTAGCTGACACCGTGGTATGACGGATCCGGTTCTGTGAGACCGGGAAAACGGTCAGCATGTTTGGACCACGGGAACCTACCGCCATCAACTATGACGCCGCCCATCGTCGTGCCATGACCGCCCAAGAACTTTGTTGCGGAGTGCAACACAATATCTGCACCGTGTTCTATTGGGCGCAACAAATAGGGTGAAGCAACTGTGTTGTCAATTATCAAAGGAACACTCGCTTCGTGAGCAACGTCTGCAACCTTTTGAATGTCAAGCACGTTAATGCGAGGGTTGGCGATTGATTCTGCAAAAAAAGCTTTTGTGTTTGGTCGCACAGCGCGACGCCATTCATCTGCATCGTCTTGATCTTCAACGAATGTAACTTCGATTCCAAGCTTTTTAAAAGTGTGATTAAAGAGGTTGTATGTGCCGCCGTAGATTGAAGATGATGAAACGATGTGGTCGCCAGCTTCTGCAATGTTTAAAATTGCAAATGTCGTTGCAGACTGACCGCTTGCAAGTAACAGCGCGGCAGTTCCGCCTTCTAACGCTGCTACTCGTTCTTCAACGACTCCCTGGGTAGGGTTTTGTAGCCGAGTGTAGATGTTGCCAAACTCAGCCAGCGCAAAAAGATTCGCTGCGTGGTCGGTGTCTTTGAAAACGTATGCGGTCGTTTGGTGAATAGGTACCGCACGTGATCCAGTAGTCGGATCGGGCTCTGCCCCTGAATGCACCTGTTTTGTTTCGAAACCCCAGTTGTTAGTCATTATATGTCTCCTGTAAATTTGAGCGAACTTTGTTTTGAGCGAACTTTGTTGAAGTCTAAGTGTGAACAAATACAGGTTAAAACGGTGGCCGTTTTATTACAAACCTAAGTGAAACAATTTGAAACATTACGAGTAACCTTTATGTGAGATCAGTAAACACTAATTTCTGGAGACATAATGAAACGAGTAGTCGTAACTGGCGCAAGTTCTGGTATCGGAGCTCAAAGCGTGAGGGAGTTTGTAAGCCGGGGCTGGCGAGTAGTTGCCGTGGCCAGGAGATCTGACAAATTAGAGGCTCTACGAGATGAGACGGGTTGCGACATAATCGTATGCGACATCACTGACGACTCTCAGATTGCGGGTCTAGCTCGTCAGGTTGAAGAGACGGGTGGCGCAACGGGTCTGGCCAATGTCGCAGGCGGAGCGTTGGGAACTGAGCGTGTTGAAGAAGCTTCGAATGATGATTGGCGGTGGATGTTTGAAGTCAATGTTTTAGGAATGCGTTCGGTTACAGCAGCACTATTACCAACATTGCGCGCCTCAGCTAATCTATATGGTGGATCAACCATTCTGAACCTCACCTCAACTGCGGGGTTAAACGCCTACCCGGGTGGTGGCGGTTACAATGCTACAAAGTACGCTGCTCACGCTGTTACAGAGGTTCTACGCCTGGAACTAGCCGGTGAACCTATAAGAGTCATGGAACTAGCCCCAGGTCTTGTTCATACAGAAGAATTCACTCTCAAAAGGTTGCGCGGAGACTTCGAAGCAACAGCAGCTCTCTATCAGAACGTGACCCCATTAACGGCTTCTGACGTGGCTAACGTGCTTGTTGCAGCTTTTGAACAACCAGCACATGTTAATCAAGATTTGATTGTGCTGAGACCTGTTGCACAAAGCAGTGTCTTTCACACTCATAAGGGTGAACTCAGAGTGCGAAACAGCGGTTAGTAAGCAAATGGTTAGTAAGCAAAAGGTTAGTTTCGAACAGCTTGTTGAAAGTGAACATCTTGCAGCGGACTGGGCTGAAGCTCTTTCACCTGTCGAAGATGAAGTTGTGCAACTATATGACTTCTTGGAGCGAGAGAATAAGAGTGGCAGAGCTTTCTTACCTGCTAAAGAGAACCTGTTGCGAGCTTTTCGTGATCCACTCTCTAATGTAAAAGTGCTGATAGTTGGGCAAGATCCGTACCCCACACCCGGGCACGCCATTGGACTATCTTTTGCTGTTGAACGTAATGTCAAGCCAATCCCTAGAAGCTTAAGAAATATTTACCGTGAACTTCAAAGTGATGTTGGAGTTTCTCCAGCCGATCATGGCGACCTTTCGAGTTGGACAGCTCAGGGTGTGATGCTACTAAACAGAGTGTTGAGTGTGCAGGAGGGCAAAGCTGGCTCGCATACCGGGAAGGGCTGGGAGAATATCACCGAATACGCTATAAACGTTCTTATGCAACGGAAGCAACCACTAGTAGCTGTTTTATGGGGCAATCGAGCTCGTGAGTTGAAACCCTTATTGACAGGGGCTGAAGTGATAGAAAGTGCACACCCATCACCACTTTCCGCGACTCGCGGATTTTTCGGATCGAAACCATTTAGTCGAGTAAATAGACACTTGCTACAACACAATCTGCCTCAAATTGATTGGGAATTAAAGTGATTTTAGATTGCAAAATAAAAATATAGTTACGAGTAGCTAACATCTGCTTCATTTAAGCTACTTTTTAAGCTTTTTGTTACTAAGCTCTTTTTTTAGCACCGTGCAGTTGCGGTGACTGTAATCAATAAAACAGAAAGGGTAACCAATGAAGGTTTACTCCAAGAAAACAGCGGGAGCATTTGCAATGGTTGCAACAGCTGCTCTCGTACTGGCTGGATGCTCCACTTCAGCCGAGCCGGCACCCGGTGATGACTCAGCACCAGCAGAGACACCTGCAGCAGAAGAAACATTAGACACGCTAAAGATTGCTGGTCTTTTGCCGCAGACAGGTTCATTGGGCTTTCTAATGCCGCCTGTAGAGGGTGGAATGTACCTAGCTCTAGACGACATTAACGAAGCTGGCGGTGTTTTAGGAAACCCAGTTGAAATCGTTGACATCTTTAACGAAGGTGAAGGCGCTGACCGATCTGTTATTGACAGCAGCGTTGATCAGCTTTTGTCATCAGATGCAGCTTTTGTGCTCGGTGCAATGTCAACAGGCCAGACTCTTCACGTAATTGATAAAATTACAGAAGCAGGTTTGATGATGGGTTCACCTTCAAACACTGGTGCAGTGCTAGAAGGCTACAGCCCACTTTATTTCCGTACTGCGCCTTCAGATAACATTCAAGGCGGAACTCTTGCACAGCAGATAATTTCAGACGGAATTACTGATGTTGCGTTCTTAACGTTTAACGATGACTATGGAATTGGTCTACGCGACAAGATTCAACAGGTACTTGAAGATGCAGGCGTTAACATCACATACGGTGGAACCGGTGAGGGAAATGAATTCCCTGGCGACCAGCGTGCGTTTACCTCGGATGTAACAGCTGCCGTTAAATCAGGTGCTGAAGGAATCGTTATCGTTACATTTGATCAGAGTGAACAGATTATTCCAGAACTGCAGGATCAAGGCTTTGACCCAGCAAACATCTACCTAATCGACGGAAACACCAACAGCCTCGTTGGTGTTGTTGAAGCAGGATCAGTTGTAGGCATGCAGGGAACTATCCCTGGTGCACAGCAGGGTGACCCAGCATTTGCCGACAGGGTAGAAGCTAAATACACCGAAATGACAGGAAACGCTCTCGAGAGCTTCACCTATGCACCTGAGGCATATGACCTAATGATGCTCACAGCTCTCGCTGCACAACGTGGAGGCTCAGCTGATCCACAAACAATTAGTGCAAATGTGCATGCAGTTTCGGGCGCTGACGGTGGCGAAGAATGTGAAACATACGAAGAGTGCCTAGCGCTCTTAGAAGATGGCAAAGAGATTCACTATGTCAGCAAGGCAGGCATCGGGCCTTTGAAGAATGGCGACCCATCAGCAGCATGGATCGGCATCTACGAATATGATGATTCAGACACACCACAGTTCAAGTCTGAAGAGTTTGGTGAAATCTAAAATTTATTAATTAGTCACTAAACAAAAAGAGTTGGCCGTTCACGTTAGGTGGACGGCCAACTCTTTTATGTACAGGCAAAAAATTTATGCTTGTTTGTAGCGTTTCTTGCGGTCTTTCTTGTTTCTTTCACCAGCGTTTTTCTTCCCGCCACCGAATGAGTCAGGCGCTATATTGATTTCTTTTCCATCAATACGAGTGCTACTTAGCCTCTTCAGCGTATCCTTTGCCAAGTTCGCTGGAAGTTCAACAAGTGAAAACGAATCGCGAATCTGTATGCGACCAAAATCGCTACCAGAAAGGCCACCCTCATTTGCCAAAGCTCCAACGATTTGACCTGGGCGAACATTGTTTTTGCGGCCGACATCAATCCGATACATTACTAGATCGCTACGTGAAGGTCGTTCGCGACCACGACCCCGGTCTCTGTCGCGGTCTCGACCGCTTTTTCCGGCGTCACTAAAGTCACCACTTAAAAACCGTTCGGCCTGTTCACGATCGCGTTCAAATTTCTTATCTTCATCAGCGCTTAAAAGTAAAGGGGAGTCGCCCTGAGCAACAACTGCTAAAGCTGCTGCTACATCTACCTCTGGAACATCGTTATGACGCATATAGTGTGCAATGATGTCACGGAATTCATTCATTTGCTCATCATCACCAAGTGCAGAAGTGATAGCCTCGTCAAAGCGAGAGAGCCGGGTCGCGTTTACCTCATCGACACGAGGAAGAGTCATTTGTGTCAGAGTCTGTTTGGTAGCCTTCTCAATTGCGTTAAGAAGGCGCCTCTCCCGGGGAGTAATAAAACTAATCGCGTCACCAGTTCTACCTGCTCGACCTGTGCGGCCAATACGGTGCACATAACTCTCGGTGTCAATTGGTAAATCATAGTTGATCACATGACTAATACGATCAACGTCTAATCCACGAGCAGCAACATCTGTGGCCACTAACAAGTCTAAACGACCAGATTTTAATTGATCCACTGTCTTTTCTCGCACATTTTGTGCAATATCGCCATTAATCGCAGCAGCAGCATAACCGCGTGCACGCAATTTTTCGGCAACCTGATCGCTATCTACGCGAGTACGGGTAAAAATAATTGCCCCATCGAATTTTTCTACTTCTAAAACACGGGTTAGAGCGTCTAGCTTCTGCTGACCAGAAACCACAATGTATCTTTGGGATATGTTTGCGCTGGTCTGCGTTTTTCCTGCAATTTTGATTTCTTCTGGATCTCGCAAATACTTTTGTGCAATTTTTTTGATTGCATTTGGCATTGTTGCAGAGAAAAGAGCGACCTGTTTATCTTCAGGGGTGCGGGCAAGAATCGTCTCGACGTCTTCCGCAAATCCCATTTTGAGCATCTCGTCGGCCTCATCAAGCACCAGGTGGGTGATGTCACTTAAATCCAATGATCCACGCTCAATATGATCTATTATTCGACCTGGGGTGCCAACAACAACATCAACACCTCGACGAAGAGCACTGAGCTGGGCGCCATATGCTTGACCACCATAAACCGGCAACAAATGAACTTCAGGCATGTAAGAAGAGTAACTCTCGAACGCTTCACACACCTGTAATGCTAGTTCTCTTGTTGGGGCAAGGACCAGCGCACGAGGCTTACCTGTGCCTGGTTTTATACGTGAAAGTATTGGCAGAGCAAACGCAGCTGTTTTACCTGTTCCCGTTTGTGCTAACCCAACAACATCTCTACCGTTTAGCAGCACTGGAATAGTAGCGGCTTGGATAGCAGAGGGTGTTTCATAACCGACGTCTGTGAGTGCCTTTTCTACTCGGGTGTCGAGCCCGAGTTCGGCGAAACTTATTTTTTCATTCATTTTTAAAAACCTATCGTGTTGAACGTCCTGGCCCTTGAGCCACACGTTTCGAGCCCCGTGGGGCATTGTGTTTACCTGTACCGCGGGGTGCGCCACTTCGTTTACGGCGAGCATTAGCGCCTTGAGATTTACCCTGACCGGCAGGATTGTGTCCCGCTGCGCGTTGCTGAGCTAAATGCGCTTGGTTTCGTCGTTTTAAAACAAGTTGCGGGTCAACTTTAGGTGCAACTTCACCGACGAGTTCTTGAACGTGCTCGTCGCCTGCCTTTGCATGCATAGGAGTTACATCGATTTTAGCTGCACGAATAAGTTGCTTCATTTCTCCGCGCTGCTCAGGTAGACAAATTGTAACCACGTCCCCTTCGCTTCCAGCACGAGCTGTGCGACCCGAACGGTGAAGATAAGCTTTATGCTCGACAGGAGGGTCAACGTGCACAACGAGACCGACGCCGTCAACATGAATGCCACGTGCGGCAACATCTGTTGCAACGAGCACCATTGCCTCGCCGTTTGTGAACTCGGCAAGGTTGCGCTCACGTGCATTTTGGGAAAGGTTACCCTGTAGTTCAACTGCCGGGATTCCTTGAGACGTAAGCTGTTTGGCAAGCTTCTTAGCCTGATGTTTCATACGTGTAAAAAAGATTCTTCTAGTCGTGCCCGCTGCGAGTTGCTCAATAAGCGCATCTTTTGCTTTTTTATCAACGACATCAAAAACGTGGTGGGTCATCTGTGCGACAGGTGATTCTGCAGAATCTACAGAGTGTGTAATCGGGTCTTTTAGATAACGCTTAACAATGTTATCTACGCCGTTGTCTAGAGTTGCACTAAACAGTAGTCGCTGCCCGTGTTTTGGGGTTTTGTTCAAAATACGAGTAACTACCGGAAGGAATCCCATATCGGCCATGTGATCGGCTTCGTCAAGAACCGTTATTTCGACACGGCTTAAGTCAATCACTCCCTGCTTCATCAAGTCGTCTAAACGCCCTGGAGCAGCTACCACAATATCGACACCGCGCTGTAGCGCATCCTCTTGTCGCTTTTGGGAGACCCCTCCAAAAATGGTCGTTACTCTAACTCGCATGGGCGAGGCGAGAAGCTGTATTGTTTCAGCTATCTGTGTTACTAGTTCGCGTGTAGGCGCTAAAACTATCGCACGTGGTTTCCCAGCTACTCGCAGTTCTGATGCGCCAGGAGCAAGACGGGCAACCAAAGGAATACCGAATGCGATTGTTTTACCCGAGCCGGTTCTACCACGGCCAAGCACATCATGGCCAGCAAGTGTGTCTTTCAGAGTGTCTCTTTGAATTGGAAAAGGTTCAGTTTTGCCGTCATGTGCTAATGCTTCCGCAATAGGAGCAGGCACGCCAAGGCTGGCGAAGGTGATATTAGTCACTTAAGATCTTTCATTAAAAAATTGCGCGGCTGCAACCTAAATGAAAGCAAGCGACGCAGGGCATAGAACAGCCCTCAAGAACAATACTAGTACCTAAACCTGTGTAACGGACGGAAAAGGAAAAAGTTTTTGTTGTGGATAGATTGTATATTTTGAAAAATGTATTTTTGATATGAATTTGACCACGTTAAAAGGCATTAGTCTATTCAAAATTTAGTTTATTAAAAAGCTTAGTTTATTAAGAGGCTTAGTCTATTAAAAGCTTTAGTTTATGGTGCGAAAGCAACTCTATATAGTTCGCGTATTTCAGATTCAAACTTTAAAACTGGACCTTCTACAATGGCATCAGGTACCACCTCAGTGATTGACAGAGGTTTAACTGGGGAAGGGGGAACTCGCCACTGACTCAACCAAGTAGATAGCTGTTTGCTACTTGCAATGTAGACGATGCGACCGAGACCAACCCAACCATGACTTGCAGAACACATGGGGCAGTGCTCGCCAGAAGTATAGACAGTGCTTTGCGCCCGTTCGTTGGGTGTCAGATTTTGTGCAGCCCAACGAGAAATGGCAAACTCTGGGTGTTGGGTCGCGTCACCCCCAGAAACCCTGTTGTGATCAGCGAATAGCTCATTGCCTTTGGAGTCCACTAGCACAGAACCGAATGGTTCATCACCTGCTGTTAAAGAATCTCGGGCTAGATCTAATGCTCGACGAAGATATTTCAAATCTAAAGTTGTCAAAGCCATGAATTAAACCTTAACAATACAAAAAAGGGTGTGGATTTCAGAATCTGAAACCCACACCCTTTTACGAAGCATAAAGAGGGCGCTTGTTAGATAGCGCGGATCTTAGTTGCCTGTGGGCCTTTGTCGCCCTGACCAGGCTCAAACTCTACCTTCTGATTTTCTTCGAGACTGCGGAAGCCGCCGCCATCGATTTCGCTGAAGTGAGCGAAGAGGTCTGCTGAGCCATCATCGGGAGCGATGAAGCCGTAACCTTTTTCTGAGTTGAACCATTTGACGGTGCCTGTAGCCATAACGTCATTCCTTATTTGTTAGGATCACTTAAGTGATCTATGTACCGAGACGATCTTGAAGTCACGGAGCTTTGTTCGTGTGCAATCTTGCACACGAAAGAATGTGGGGGAGAGAAGTGAAACATGCCAATACGCCTATTCAGTCGACAAAGATAAATGTGCGGAACTGATGTGATAGGTAACGCAGGCTGTGCTTGAAGAAAAAACTAAAATGGTAAATCGATTCGCTATAAGTAATACTTAACCTTAACCCTATTTTGGTGAGAATGTCAACTATCATGTGTATTTAAAGTGCAGAATCTTTTTATCCAATCTTCTAGCTAAAAGATTCGACTAAAATACCGTCCTCATCGCTCCAGAGCTTGGCACCAGGTTTAAACTCAACCC
>DATJCC010000084.1:0-16188 GCA_035514995.1 Microbacteriaceae bacterium | reverse complement strand
TTGCAGTGTCGGTGTAAAAGAACATTGCCTCTTTTGCTTGAGTGTACTCATCCCACTTGTCGACACTGGCGAGGTCGGTTGGTGAAAGCTTCCACTGTTTAACTTCATCTTTTGAACGTGAAGCAAAGCGATGCAACTGCTCAGCTTTGCCCACCGAAAACCAGAACTTAAATAAGTGGATCCCTGAATTTATTAACATCAGTTCAAACCCTGGGGTGGCGCGAGTGAACTCAAGATACTGTTGTGGGGTGCAATAGCCCATAACTCTTTCCACACCCGCACGGTTGTACCAAGATCGATCAAACAGCACGATTTCTCCGTTTGATGGTAAATGCTGTACATATCTTTGGAAGTACCACTGACCCTGCTCTAATTCGGTAGGCTTTTCTAGCGCAACGACGCGCGCACCGCGTGGGTTCAGGTGCTCGGTAAAACGCTTGATTGTGCCACCTTTTCCGGCTGCATCGCGTCCTTCAAAAAGAAGCACAATCTTCTGCCCGCTGTCTTTAACCCATGATTGAAGCTTTAGAAGCTCGATTTGGAGTTTACGTTTCAAGGCTTCGTATTCTTTGCGTGAGATTTTCTTCTCGTAGGGGTAGCTCTGCTTCCATGCATTTGGATCAATATCTTTGGTCAATACGGGCTCCTTTCAAAGGAAGAGAAAAATTTAATAGTCTAAAGTTTAACAGTCGTCGAAATCTTTGTGGATCGTGTCCCTACTCGTTTACTGGGAGCTTGCCACTTTGTAGATTTTGTGCTGAAGCTTTGCACCTCACAGTGAAGATATCTCAAAGACTTAAAACAATTGGGTCTGTAGTTACAGACAGACGTCAGCTGTGCTTCATTGTTTTTAGGTGCGTTTCAGTGTGAGATTAAAAGTAGGTATAAAACGATTATAAATTAATGAGTTTTAAGGAATAAAAATGGCTCTTCCAGGATCTCGACCAGTACGCGCCCCAAGAGGCACAGAAATATCAGCTAAAAGTTGGCAAGCAGAAGCACCTTTGCGCATGTTGATGAACAACCTAGATCCGGAGGTTGCAGAGAGACCAGACGACCTAGTTGTTTATGGAGGGACCGGGCGTGCTGCGAGAAGCTGGGAAGCTTTTGATGCGATTGTTGAGACGCTAAAAGATTTAGAAGAAGACGAAACGCTACTTGTGCAGTCAGGAAAACCGGTTGGTGTTTTTCGCACAAACGTTTGGGCGCCACGGGTGTTAATCGCAAACTCCAACCTCGTCGGTGACTGGGCAAACTGGCCTGAATTTAGACGCTTAGAAGCAGAAGGTCTGATGATGTACGGTCAGATGACAGCAGGATCTTGGATCTACATAGGCACACAGGGAATTTTGCAAGGGACCTTTGAGACATTTGCGGCCATTGGACGCAAACTTTTTGGCAACACCTTGGCTGGAACTATCACTCTTACCGCTGGTTGCGGTGGAATGGGAGGTGCGCAACCGCTCGCTGTAACACTAAATGATGGAGCGTGTCTCATTGTCGATGTTGACGAGACGAGACTCAAACGCAGAGTGAGTAAACGCTATTTAGATGAAGTAGCTACTGACATAGACGATGCTATTGCAAAAGTCCAAAAAGCTAAAGAAGAAAAACGCGGCTGGTCAGTAGGACTTGTAGGAAATGCAGCTGAAGTGTTTCCAGAACTATTGAAGAGACATAAAGCCGGGGAACTTCAAATAGACATTGTGACAGATCAGACAAGTGCACACGATCCGCTGTCATATTTACCTATCGGATACCAAGTAGAAGATATGCGCGAAAAGGCGTCTGAAAACCCCGAAGAGTTCACTGCAGATGCCCGAGTTTCGATGGCTAAGCACGTGCAAGCGATGGTCGAGTTTCAAGATGCGGGAGCAGAAGTGTTCGACTACGGAAACTCCATTCGTGATGAAGCAAGAATGGGTGGGTACGACAGGGCGTTCGAATTTCCGGGCTTCGTACCCGCATACATTCGGCCTTTGTTTTGTGAAGGTCTCGGACCCTTTAGATGGGTGGCGCTCTCAGGCGATCCAGAAGACATCAGAGTCACCGATGAAGCGATTCTTGAGCTCTTCCCAGAAAATGAGCACCTGCACAAATGGATTAAAGCTGCGGGCGAACGTGTCGAATTTGAAGGGTTGCCAGCGAGAATATGCTGGCTAGGATACGGTGAGCGTGCAAAGGCTGCTGTGCGGTTTAACGAGCTAGTAGCCGAAGGCAAAATTTCGGCACCTATAGCTATCGGGCGCGACCATTTAGACTCCGGTTCTGTTGCATCCCCATACCGTGAAACAGAAGCAATGGCAGACGGTTCAGATGCTATTGCAGACTGGCCACTGCTGAACGCAATGAGTGCAGTTTCATCGGGAGCTACCTGGGTCTCTCTGCACCACGGAGGAGGTGTGGGCATCGGAAGATCTATACACTCTGGTCAGGTTGCAGTAGCTGATGGTACCCCTTTGGCCGCTGAGAAACTACAGAGGCTGTTGACGAACGACCCCGGCATGGGAGTCATTAGGCACGTTGATGCAGGCTATAAAAGAGCTGCAGATGTTGCTAAAGAACGGGGCGTCCGAATTCCTATGGATCCTGTTATCAGAAACACAGACGAGGCTTGGTAGAGCAGGAGTTTCAATGACTAAAAGCACCATGGCTAAAAGCGCTGTTAATAAAAGCACTGTTATATACAACATTGGGGAGCTAACGACTAACGATCCAGAAAACAATGGCAGAATATCTTCAGCTGCTGTTGTGATAGAGGGCGATAAGGTCGCGTGGGTTGGAAGCTCGAAAAATGCGCCTGCTGCCGACGGCAGCATTGATGCATCGGGGAGAGCTCTTCTGCCGGGATGGGTCGATTCGCACACCCATCTCGTTTTCGCTGGTGACCGTACCTCAGAATTTGAGGCACGAATGGCAGGTGAGAGTTATGTCGCTGGAGGTATAAACTACACTGTCGAATCGACACGCAACGCTTCAGATGCTGAATTGGAAGCTAATCTTTTGCGGCTTGTTAATGAAGCAAGAGCAGGCGGTACAACAACTATAGAAACCAAAACAGGTTACGGCCTCACCGTTGCAGATGAGTCGCGGAGCTCCGAAATAGCTGCAAAACATGTAGATTATGTTACGTTTTTGGGAGCACACATCATACCTTCGGGTGTTGATGAAGCAGAATACCTAGACCTAATAACAGGGGAGATGTTAGAAGGTGTAAGCGAATATATAGACAGCGTAGACGTATTTTGTGAAAAGGGTGCTTTTGACGAACAGCAAACTCGAGCAGTGCTAGAAGCCGCAAGAACCAAGGGGTTTGCTGTGAGATTGCACGGCAATCAGCTAGGTCATGGCCCAGGAGTTCAATTAGCCGTTGAATACGAAGCTATGAGTGTTGACCATCTCGGGTTTGTTACGGAAGAGGATATTGAGGCGTTGGCCTCGTCCTGGCAGGGGGGTAAACAGGGCACGGTGGCCACTGTGCTACCGGCCTGTGATCTATCTACAAAAATGCCTTTAGCGCCTGCTCGCAAAATAGTGGATGCCGGTGCAGTTTTAGCAATAGCCAGTAACTGCAACCCGGGCACTTCATACACTACTTCGATGGGATTTTGCGTAGCTACAGCAGTTCTGCAAATGGGGCTCACTGTCCAAGAAGCGGTCAGCGCTGCAACTTTAGGTGGAGCAATCTCCCTCGGTATGCATGAAGCGAGCCGCTCGGGGCGAGGCCCCGTAGGGGTTGTAACTCCTGGCGCTCAAGCTGACCTGCAAATACTTGAGGCTCCCTCCATTACTCATTTGGCATACAGGCCAGGAGTGCCCCTAACTTCTAATGTTTGGAAAAATGGGGTTAAGCTTATATAACTAAACTTGGTTACGCACTAAATCGCTAAAAGCATCTGCTGTTAAAGGCTGACTAAAATAGAACCCTTGGGCAAGGTCGCAGTTGTTAGTGCGCAGAAATTCAAGTTGTTCTGCGCTCTCGACACCTTCTGCAGTTGCACTTAAACCGAGGTTGTGAGCCATGTCTATTGCTGTGGCAACAAGCGCATTGTCAGTTTTAGTGTTTCCGATACCCTGGGTGAAAGAACCGTCAATTTTTAAAGTATCGACTTTAAAATGACGTAGATACTGCAGACTTGAATAACCAGTTCCAAAGTCATCTATCGAAACTTTTACCCCCAACTGACGTATTTTTTCGATTGCCTTTGAAACCGAAGAGAGATTTTCTACAAACGCAGTTTCGGTGAACTCTATCTCTAGAAGTTGCGGATCAAGCCCAGTCTCCTCAAGAGCTTCTTTAACTGTGTTTGGAAAGTCAGAACCTGAAAACTGCACCGCAGATACGTTGACGGAGACCGGAATTTTTCCGAGATCGAGTCTGCTCCAAATAGCTGCTTGACTACACGCTGAACGCAAAACCCACTCTCCAATCGGAATAATCAAACCCGACTCTTCAGCGTGCGGTAAAAATTCATTGGGAGGAACATTGCCACGATTGTCACAGTGCCATCTTAAAAGAGCCTCAGACCCGACTATTTTTTGTGTCTCTATATCAAATAGAGGTTGATATAACAGCCTGAAGCAGTCTCTCTCTAGAGCCAAGGGCAGCTGTGATTCGATGTCTAGACGTTGTGCGACTGCTACACCAAGAGCTTCTGTATATTTAACCACTGAGCCGGAACCAAGATTTTGCGCATGACGCATTGCAATGTCTGCGTTGGTAACCAGTTCGGTTGCATTGCTACCGTGGTCAGGGTAAAAGCTGATACCGAAGCAGGCAGTTAGTTCAAGGTCTAACTCACCAAAAATAACTATCGATTTAAGAATTTGTGAAATTGTGTCGGCAACTTCTAAAAGCTCATTTGGATCGGGCGATGGAACCATCAGCAAAAACTCATCTTCACCGTATCGAGAAAGAGTGTGCGGGCTCAAAGAAGTTTGTAAAGCACTCCCGATTTTGCTGAGCACTTGATCACTTACGATGTGACCGTGGTGATTATTTATACGCTTATATCGGGTTAGATCGAATGTGAGTATGCCAAGAGTTCGAGTTGATCCCTCGATTTCATTGATTCTAGATTCGATTACTTGGAACATGGTTGAACGGTTTAACAGCCCAGAAGTTTTGTCATGTCTGGAAAGGTAATTTCGTTGATCCTCTGCCATGCGGTGTGAAGTAACATCTCGATACGTGATCAACAGACCATGATACAAAGAAGCATCATCAAAAATAGGGACTATATGGCAATCATAAATTCGACCAGAATGTAAAACTATTTCTGTGCGCAAAGGATCTATCTGATTTTTGACGACATTTTGCATCTGTTCAAAGAAGCTGTCTGAGTTCAATGCCAGTTTGCTTATTTGTTTGCGTCTTTCAAGACCGAGTCCTGGTTGCATTAGAGACTCATCTATACCCCAAAGATCTAGGTATCGTTCGTTATAGAAGATTGGTTCAAGGTCTTTACCGAGGATCAAAATCCCGTCTGCGGTACCTTCGCTTAGGGCGCGCACGAACACTGGCTCCAATGGAGTCGCCTCTCGTGCTTTCTGTATGTTCAATGCCCTCACGAACCTAAATCCTTTTTGAGTTATTCAACCGTCTATGTTTGATCTTTAACTGTATCAGCAAATATAGGTTTGTAGGCGTAATCTTAGGTATGTTTCAGCAGAGCTTAGGTGTTTACAAAGTTTCTGAAATTTCACGAAAAACAGATATTAGCTCGTCTTCATCTTGCTCAGTTCCGTAGTCGCTGCTCTTGGCTATAACGACATTATGTGTGAGATTTACGTAGACGAACTGGCCGTATACCCCTAAGGCTGTGATGTCTTTGTGCTCGTTAGAACCGGTGGGGTGCCACCATTTAGAAGAATAACCCCAATTGTGCGAATCGCTCTGTATCATTCCACGAGAGCTCAGTATCCGTTTCATGAATTCTTCTGGTACTACCTGTACGTCGCCCACTCGACCACCGTTGGCAATTAAAAGCCCAAGTTTTAAAAAGTCTCTAGCTGAGGCGTTAAGACCCATAAAGCCTTTTTCTGTCCCGTCTGCATGGTCTAAGGTCCAGCTGGCGTTGTCTACAGCGCCGATGGGATCCCAAATGCGCTGTCTTACGATTGTTGCAAGTGGTTTCTTTTCAACTCTTGAAATTATCATCGATAAATATTGAGTGTCGACGGAACGATAGTCGCTGACAGCTCCGGGAACTGCAAAAGTATTACGGTTTTGAGTTAGATAAGCCGGTAAGTCTTTAGTTGTCATCAGCCCACCAACACCTGTGTAGGCTTGCCACTCCTTGTATTCTTCAGCAACATCGATGCCGCTTTTCATGTCTAGAAGATGACCGACATTAATTTGATCGAATGGCCCTCCGGTGGCATATTCGGGTAGCACATCTACGAGCAGGGTATCTTCTTTAAGTTTTCCCTCTGCTATTAACTGGCCAGTAACCAGACCGACCACCGATTTAGCTACAGACCATGATGACTGAAGAGTGGCTTCGGTGTAACCTTCTCTTGTCCAGCGCCGCACTAGTCTGCCGTCTTTTGTGGCTAAAAAAGTGTTAGTTTCTGTTTCGCGAAGCACACCGCTGAGGCCTCTATACTGTCCCTTCCAAGAAACTATTTGCTCGATAGGTTTTACTTTTTCAGGTATTTCTTGTGGCACGTCGGCGCGTCTAATATTTCTTGTCTCAAACAACGGTCCAACTTTTGAGTGGGGTTTTGAGAGGTACCTGATCAAAAATAGAGGGCTTTGGAAGTTGTTCTTTTTTGTCCAAAAGCTTAAAGCCGTGATAGCTGCTCCCAGGGTAAGAAAAAAACTGGGTAGAAATTTTCTTAAAAATGTATTTTTGTGAGATGACATGATTCAAGCGTATCTAAAACAGCTCGTGATAGCGATAGGATCTGGGTAGCTGAGAAGGGTGCTGAATAATTGGAATCAAAAAATGTAGCAGCAGTAAAATCATTGGGGCCCGTAGTTGCGGGTCTGGTTTTTTTAGCTACAGTAAATATGCGCCCGGCTATTACATCTGTTGGGCCGTTACTCGATGAAATTTCTTTTTCCTTCGGGCTAAGCCCGACGCTTTTGGGCCTACTCGGTTCAATGCCACTTTTAATGTTTGCTTTAATCTCTCCTGCCAGCGCATTCTTTTCGTCAAAGCTTGGTATTGACCGAGTAATGTTTATAGCGTTATTGGCTATCGCTTCGGGTATCATTATTCGCTCATATTTAGGGTTGCCTGGTTTATGGATTGGGGTGGCCCTGGCGACTGCTGCAATTGCAGTGGCAAATGTTCTGGTACCAGCTCTTGTCAGAAGGGACTTCCCTAAGCATGTCTCACTTGCCACCGGTGTTTACTCGGCGACTATGGGGTTGGGGGCATCAGCCGCTTCAGCTTTGGCAGTACCGATTGCTGAAAATAAAGGTTGGCAGTTTTCATTAGCCATCTGGGCTGTTCCTGCTATTGTCGTTGCATCTTTGTGGCTTTTGCGTATTAACGCTTCAACGCCGCAACGGGTAATTGAAGCTAGAGTCAAAGTGAGTGTGTGGAGGACTCCCGCCGCATGGTGGTTGACTCTATTTATGGGGGTACAGTCTGCTAGTTTTTATTTTATGGTGACTTGGTTGCCAGCGATACAAGTAGCCGCTGGAAAAACCCCAACTGAAGCTGGAATCACACTTTCAGGACTCCAAATTGTAGGTATCATCGCCGGTCTTTTACTTCCATATACAATGCGCGGCAAAGCGAGCTTTGTGCCAGCAACTCTTACTGCAAGCATTCCATTGATGATTGGATTTGCTGGTTTGGTTATGTTCCCAAACCTCGGTGAAGTTTGGGCTCTCATTCTTGGTGTTGGTGCTGGTTCTTCGCTGGTAGTGTCGCTAACTTTGATAGCAACAAGGGGATCTACAGAACTCGGTACTGCACAACTTTCAGGGATGGTTCAGTCGATCGGGTACCTGATAGCAGCTTTAGTTCCTGTAGCAGCCGGTATTTTAAAGGAGCTTACAGGTGGGTGGGAGGCTCCACTAATCATGATGCTCTGCATCGCGACGCTGCAGACTAGCATTGCCGTGGTTGTGGGAAGAGGTAGAACCACCTCAAAATTTACCACTTAATCCAATAGGGTGAGGTGATTCTGATCATCTCTGTAACGACATCT
This sequence comes from Microbacteriaceae bacterium, assembly GCA_035514995.1. Classification (GTDB taxonomy): domain Bacteria; phylum Actinomycetota; class Actinomycetes; order Actinomycetales; family Microbacteriaceae; genus Leucobacter_A. The sequence continues at coordinate 8,019 of DATJCC010000084.1, read as the reverse complement.
GCTGATCTGTATTTTTTGTCCATCTGTAATGCAGCCGCGAAGATACCAACGTGCATGTCTGTTATGGCAAAGACTGTAAAGTGCGTCAGTGCATCGTAGGGTATTTGTGTTTTTGTTTCAGGGATTTGGATGCTCCCTGTTTCGAAAATTTTATTTAGAGATTTAATGAAGTGTGACCTCAGAATATCCCTAATCTCAGCGCCAGTTCCTTTGTTCATCTGCTGGAACAAAGATTCGCGTTTCTCTAAATATTTCAGAATTTCGGCGACTGAACTTTCTAATGTTTTATCGCCTATTGCATTAATCCCATGCTCGGTGTGAAGCAAGTCTAATTCTTGATGTATAGCTTGACGTAAAAGTTGAGCCGCAGAAGTAGCGTGCTCATAAACTGTCGAACGGTGAACATCTGCTTTGTTTGCGATAGCGGTCACGGTTATTGCTTCGAGCGGCGTCTCGCTTGCCAGCTCAATAATTGCTTGATACAACTTTTGCTGCGATCTGATAAACCTTGGGTCTGTATTCACACTTAATATGCTACTAGTGAAGTATTTGGTTAACCAACATTTTTTGGAATCTCGTCGAATATCCACAAGGGTGGCCCCATATCGATTAGATGTTTTATCAAATTTGCTGTCTTGTTTTCTGGGTTTAACTCTAAAGCTTCATCGATGGTTGAGGTAGCTGGTGTAGACATACCTCCAACCCACCAACACCAAGCCAGCATCGCGGTGAGCGGACCCCGGTGAGATTTAGGCACATTGACGCTGAGTTTCCCGAAGACATCTAATGCGTTTCGCAGCCTCTGCGGTGGGATTCTTTGCGCTGAAAATAGTAGTAAAGCATCGACTGCCGACCAAATATTTTTGTTCACAGCTTGCTCATTTGGCTTTCCGTTAAGACGTATGACTTCTTTGGTAGTGAGCGAGGAGGCGAGATCTAAAGCACGGGTTTCTCCAACAGCGATTGTTGCCAGCGATACGAACCAGAGCGCAGGCTCTTGAATCAGTTTAAGAAAGCGTGCAGATTCTGAAATTTTAGTATTTTCCCTTGAACTGGTTAATGGTAAATCAATAAACATCGCTTCTGTCAAAGCGACAGTTTCATCAAAAATAAAAGGATCCAAAATGTCAGGTAGCATGTCACTAGTCTCTTTTATTCGTATGCTAATTAGTTGTTTAACTTCGTCATCGGCAGAAGGAAGTGAAGTAACTTCGGAGATGTCGCTCAGCGGTTTTTCCAAAAGAGCTCGAGACTCGAAACTTGCTATCGTTTCTTCTATCTCGTTTAAAGGTCGGCCGGCTCTTATCCGAGTTTTATCACGGTAACTAACCCAAGCGTCACTTGCCACGCAAGCTATCTCTTTTACTTCGTAGCCTGCACTTTTAATTTCACGCTCAAGCCAAAAAGCGAGCATTTGTCTTGGTGCGTTTCGGTTTTCTTTGAAGCTTTCATCTGTGTAAAGGGTAATAGCAACCGAAGTTACCCAGCTAAATCGATTTAAAATAGCCATAATATGCGATTGCAATCCAGTGTCATATGGTGCAATTTTTTTATCTGGAAGATCACAACGTAAAGCGCTTGCCGCACGGTTGCCTTTAAAAAGGGCGATCACGATACTGTTACTCGCTCTATAACCCATCAGTACTGGAAGCGTGGCTAACAGATCTGCTAAGCCACTGCACTTGATAACTTTAACTCCGGCTTCTTCTTTTTTGTCCATGCATCTAACAATGCTTCTTCACAGCTTCATCTCGACGTTTTATCCACCATTTTGTGGATAACCTAATATCTTTACACTGTGTTTACGGGTTAATAATGGCTTAGGTTAGACTCAGATCGAGCATGATGAGGTGCGGAAGGAAAGTATAGATGAGGGTTGCGGTTATTGGAGCGGGGCCGAGTGGCTTAGCTGTAGCAAGAGCTCTTCAAAAAGAGGGAATTAAGATTCAAGGTTTCGAGGCTTCCCATGGAGTGGGAGGCCTCTGGGACATTACAAATCCTCGAAGCACTATGTATGAGTCTGCTCATCTAATATCGTCTCGAACCACAACAGAGTTTGACGAATTTCCAATGCGGTCAACGGCTGATTATCCAAGTCACGAAGTTTTACATAAATATTTTGAAGAGTATGCAGATCATTTTTCACTTACTGAGCTTTTTCAATTTAAAACTCAAGTGACAAAGCTAGAACCACATCCCTCGGGAGGCTGGGCACTCGAGACCCAAACCTTAACAAAAACCGGTAAACCTAAAAAAGACGGTAAACAAACAGCCGCTTTCGATCACGTTATTATGGCGAATGGTATTTTGGCAGAACCAAATATCCCGGCTTTTAAAGGTAATTTCACCGGCGAAATAATGCACACCAGTCTGTATAAAAATGGTAAGCAGCTTGAGGGGAAAAGAACTTTAATAGTAGGCGCCGGAAATTCTGGCTGTGACATTGCTGTTGATGCTGTGCACTTTGCAAAAGAAATAGACATGAGTGTAAGGCGCGGATACTATTTCGTTCCAAGATATATTTTTGGTAGACCAAGCGACACTCTCAACCAGGGCAAACCTCTGCCAAGAACGATAAAACAGTTTTTAGATAAGTGGATGCTCCGTGCCTTCACGGGTGACCCTACACGATTTGGATTTCCAAAACCACGGTACAAAATTTACGAATCTCACCCCATAATTAACACGATGGTGCTCAACCATCTGGGCCAGGGCGACCTCGAAATACGTGCTGATATAGAACGTTTTGAAGGCAAAATAGTGCATTTCGTCGACGGCTCCAGCAAAGAGTATGATCTTATTTTGCTCGCCACTGGCTACAAACTTGACTATCCGTTTGTAGATCGAAAACATATCAATTGGTCTTGTCAAGCGCCGACTCTGTATCTTAATATATTTGAACCCAATTTTAATGGTCTCTATATAACAGGCATGGTTGAAGCTTCAGGCTTAGGCTGGCAAGGACGCTACGAACAGGGAGAATTAATCGCTGCGTACTTAGGTGCAGTAAAAAATAACCCCAAAAAAGCTAAAAGATTCAGAGACCGGGTACAGTACAGTCGATGGCCAGATCTCACTGCCGGCTATAAATACCTAGGGTTAGACCGAATGTCTTTTTACGTTAATAAAGACGTTTACCGGGGCATAGTTACTAAAGAAACCGCAGACCTTAAGAAAGAGACTGAATATGAACCCCGATGATATTGTTTTAGGTTTTGCGCCGGGGTCTCTAATGATCCTAAATGTCGTCCTAGGTCTAATCATGCTCGGAATAGCTTTAGACGTTTCTCCAAAAGATTTCAAAATTGTGACCAAACATCCAAAGCCTTTTTTAATAGCGATTCTGGCTCAGTTATTGATTTTGCCTGCGGTAACCTTTGGTTTGACATTTCTACTACCTGTAAGTGCGTCGATGGCACTCGGAATGATCCTAGTTGCTAGCTGCCCACCCGGAAACATTTCGCAGGTGCTAACTCACCGCTCTGGTGGCAATGTTGCTTTGTCTGTTTCAATGACAGCAGTAGGCAACCTGATTTACATATTTTTTATGCCTCTGAGCATAGCTTTTTGGGGGTCTCTGCACCCGACAGCGCGCAATCTATTGAGCGAAGTCGCCTTGGAACCTATAAAAATGCTTCTCGAAGTGTTCTTGATCATTGGTCTACCATTCATAATTGGTCTGATTGTGCGCGCAAAATTTCCTCAATTTGCACAGAAAGTTCAGCCGTCCGTCAAATGGTTTAGCTTGATAGCGCTCATCGGTTTTATAGTTGCCGCGCTTGCAGGTAACTGGGCTATCTTTGTGTCATTTCTCGGCATTATTTTACTTGTTGTTACGGTGCACGATGCCGTCGCACTCTCCATCGGCTATGGCACGGCTTACTTAGGCGGGCTGGGAACCCGAGAGCGCAAAGCTATGACCTTCGAAGTAGGCATCCGCAACGCAGGGTTGGGCCTTGGACTAATTTTTGCATTCTTTAACGGTCTTGGCGGAATGGCCATAGTTGCAGGATGGTGGGGTATCTGGGACATAGTTGCGGGTCTCATAGTCGCAGGCCTCTGGGCTGCACACACCAAGAAAAGGACCGGAAGTATTAAAGGTGACCCCAGTGGCAAGAGCATAGAAACAGTAAAGGTTGAAACGAAAGCATGACTCGAGTTTTAATAACTGGAGGAACAGGATTTTTAGGGTCGTTTGTTGCCCAGAAACTAGTTCCAAAGGTTGAAAAAGTGATAGTTGGTGACATTCGAGAACCCGCATCGACAATATCTGGTGTTGAATTTCAAAAATGCGATGTCACAGACCGAGACGCCATTAAAAGTCTCATAATAAGACATCGAATTGATACAGTAGTTCATCTTGCAGCGATCATGACACCAGGCGTGGATGTTGATTTTGAATACAAAGTAGACGTGGTAGGTTCCCGAAATGTTTTTGGTGTAGCTGCTGAAGCTGGGGTTAAGCAGATAGTGGTTTCAAGCTCAGGTGCGGCATACGGGTACCATCCAGATTCTCCAGAGTGGATTACCGAGGCGACACCGGTAAAAGGAAATGATGAATACTCTTATGCACGCCACAAAAGGTTAGTAGAAGAAACGCTTGCTGGGTATCGGAAAACTCACCCAAAAATGAAACAAACAATTTTTAGAATTGGAACAATTCTAGGGCCAACCGTAGCGAATCAGATTACAGCTCTTTGGGATGGCAAAAGAATCTTAAAGATAGCCGGAAGTGATTCTCCGTTTGTGTTTATTTGGGTGGATGACGTAGCCGAAGTTATGGCAAGAGCAGCAACCGGCGCTCCAGCAGGAATCTACAACGTGGCTGGTGACGGCAGACTGAGTGTGCCAGATATAGCGCAAAGATTGAATAAAAATTTATTAATTATTCCTGCATGGATGCTTGCACTTGCGTTACGGGTTGGAAGAGCCCTTAAACTCACCCAGCATGGTCCAGAAAAAGTGCGTTTTTTGCGCTACAGACCAGTTCTAGATAATTCTAAATTAAAAACTGAATTTGGTTATACACCGCAAAAAACTTCTGCTGAAGCGTTCGAAGCATATGTCGAAACCCACCCTGAGGTAGTCTCCAATTAGCAGGTTAATTGCACATCCGCTAGACTAGATTCTGCCTCTCACGTGGCGTTATCTTGGTTAATCCCCCAGGGCAGAAATGCAGCAAGGGTACCCGAGCTCTAGCGGGTGCGTGAGGGGTATTTTTGATAATGGACTGTTTAGACCGATTTGAATTCACCACCGCACAACCCCACTTTGTGATAAGAACAGACTGTAGAGCAAGATGCGAGCTTGTTGTCGGTTGCGAACGGTAACATAAGAACGTGGCTATTGCATTATATAGAAGGTATCGCCCAGAGACGTTTACAGAGATGATCGGGCAGGCTCAAGTTACTGAGCCGCTTATGACTGCTCTTAAGAGCTCTAAGCTGGGGCATGCATATCTGTTTAGTGGACCTCGCGGGTGTGGAAAAACCACTTCTGCCAGAATCTTAGCTAGATGTTTGAACTGTCACAGCGGGCCTTCGGCAAACCCCTGCGGTACATGCCCAAGTTGTACCGAACTGGGTCGCGATGGGGGCGGTTCATTAGACGTTATTGAGATAGACGCAGCCAGCCACGGTGGGGTTGAAGACGCAAGAGATCTGCGAGAACGTGCAGTTTTTGCGCCGGCTAGAGATCGATTCAAAATATTTATCATTGATGAGGCACACATGGTTTCTCGAGAGGGCTTTAATGCTCTCTTGAAAATCGTAGAAGAACCACCTGAACACGTAAAATTTATTTTTGCAACTACTGAGCCTGAAAAAGTAATTGGCACTATTCGTTCACGCACTCATCACTATCCTTTTCGTTTGGTTGCGCCAGCACCTCTTCTTGAGTACACATCCCAAATATGTGAACAAGAGGGTATTAAAGTCGACGACGGAGTTCTAGCTTTAGCTGTTCGCGCAGGGGGCGGATCTGTCAGAGACACCCTATCTATTCTTGACCAGTTGATTGCCGGGTCAGAGGGAAACAGAATTGCGTATGATCGCGCTGTGGGCCTCTTAGGGTACACGCCTGAAGACCTGCTCGACACTACAGTGCAAGCGTTTGCAGATAAAGACGCTTCAGCAACGATCAACAGTATAGATAGTGTTATCCAAAGTGGGCAGGATCCCCGTAGGTTTGTTGAAGACTTATTAGAGCGACTACGCGATTTAATAATCATGCAGGCAACAGATATAGATGGGGCAGGAGCAGTGCTTCGGGGGCTTTCTGAAGAACAGCTTGACAGTCTTTTTAAACAAGCATCAAACTTCGAGCGTAAAGAACTCTCCCGCACCGCAGATATTGTAAGTGAAACTCTTGACCGCATGCTGGGAGCTACCGCACCCAGATTACAGCTAGAGCTGATGGCGGTAAGAATACTTGTTGCTTCTGAAACTCATAAGCAGCAGGCTACTGCTTATGCTAATGAAAAAGAGCAAATCAAGGCTGTTCCGCGGGCTGAGAAATCAGCAGCTGATCTGCCGTCTGGCACCGCGCAGGAGCCAAAAATACGGGAACCAAAAGCGCAGGAGCCGGTCGTGCGCGCACAGGCGACTCCGGCTTCTTCTGCAGTTAGCCCTGACTCACATGCAGTTAACTCTGACTCACAAATTTCTTTTTCTGAAGCTGCGAGCGCTGCTCGTGCTTTCTTAGCGGGGAAACCTCAACCTCAACCTCAACCTCAACCAACTAAAGGTGTTCTTTTTTCTGTTGAAGAATTAAAATTGCAGTGGCCGCAAATCAAATTGAGTCTTCAAAACGATTTTCCGAGAGCTCTTGAATCGTTAAAACAAGTTCGAATTATGGAATTCTTTGAAAACAACCTTGTGATTGGTTACCAAGAAAAAGGTCAGCTTGAAGAGTTTAAACAGACAGCAGCAACTCCATTAAGGAATTTAATAACAGAAATTTTTGGTATTAGTTTTACTTACCTTCCTAGGCAAGTAGAAACGTTTCAAGCAGATGGAATCTCAGTCACTGAAGATGTTCCGGAACCTGACCCTATCTCTGAACCAAGCCCTGAATCAATTCCTGAACTTGAAGATATCCCTGCACCGGAGCCAACCCCTGAACTTGAAGATATCCCTGCACCGGAGCCAACCCCTGAGTTTGAAGATATTCCTGTACCTGATTATGAAGAAGACCTTATTGAAGAGCACGAGTCGGTGCATGAACCTTTAATTTCAGATGACCAAAGAACTGATCTTGAAGTAGAAGCTCCTCCCGAAGCTGAAGAGCATCCCGAAATAGTAAGATACGGTGAATCTGTGGTTAGAGCACAACTAGGGGCTAAATTTGTCAAAGAGATTCCCATAACTAATGCGTCGGAAGAGTAGGAAATAAAAATGTACGACGGTATAGTTCAAGATCTAATTAATGAGTTTGGGCGCCTTCCGGGCATTGGCCCAAAATCGGCGCAGCGGATAACGTTCCACATTTTACAGACCCAGAACTTTGATGTGACAAAACTTGCAGAGCTTCTTCTTACGCTACGTGAAAAGGTTATGTTCTGTGAGGTCTGCGGCAACGTAACGGAAACGGTTAGATGCACAATTTGTACTAACCCCAAGCGTGACCAAACTACTATATGTGTGGTTGAAGAACCGAAAGATGTTTTAGCAATAGAAAGAACGCGACACTTTAGAGGGCTATACCATGTGCTCGGAGGCGCGATAAGTCCCATTGATGGCATCGGTCCAGATGATTTAAACATAGCTTCACTAATGAAAAGATTAAGCTCAACCGACATCGTTGAAGTCATTGTTGCGACGGACCCAAATTTAGAAGGTGAAGCTACTGCCGCCTATCTATCGCGACTAATATCAACACTAAAAATACCTGTTTCACGTATAGCTTCTGGTCTTCCGGTGGGGGGAGACCTAGAGTTTGCAGATGAGGTTACCCTGGGCAGAGCCTTAGAAGGGCGACAGAATATCTCAGACACACGATAATATAGAAAGGGTTCTAACT
>DATJCC010000083.1:0-4991 GCA_035514995.1 Microbacteriaceae bacterium | reverse complement strand
CTAATCACCACTTGTGCTAACAACCACTTGGGCTAACCACCTAATTCTTAGAGCTCCCAAAGACCGAGGGCCACGAAAAGCTAGGGCCTTCCACTTCGTGCATCGCCTCATAGAGTAGTATTTTAGATACCGGGTCGCACTGTACCCGATTTTTGGGTGGTGTCTCAACGTGATACCAGCCCATTCTTTCACCTTGAAAGCGCAGGTGTTTAGGTGACACTAACTATAGGTATATTTGGCCACTCTTCGCTAGAGAATGAGCATCGGCTTCCCATCCATCCAAACCATTTCTCTCGCATTGATGAAGAAATCTCGGCCTCGCTTTTTATTGAGACCGGTTATGGTGAAAAGTTTGGAGTGCTTGATAGCGAACTCGCTCCATACGTCGGAGGGGTGCAGAGTCGGGCCGAACTGATTGCTAATTGCGACGTTATTCTACTGCCTAAGATGCAGGCTGTCGATCTTGCAGAGCTTCGTGAAGGCCAAACTGTGTGGGGTTGGCCACACTGTGTGCAGGATGATGAGATTGCGCAGCTGGCAATTGATAAAAAACTGACACTGATCGCTTTTGAAGCTATGAATCATTGGAACAACGACGGCAGTTTTGGTCTGCATGTATTTCATAAGAATAATGAGCTTGCGGGTTACGCTTCTGTGATACACAGCATGGAGCTCATAGGAGTCACCGGAGATTATGGTCGCAAGTTATCAGCGGCCGTGATCGGCTTTGGTGCGACAGCTCGAGGAGCCGTTACGGCCCTGAACGCTCACGGTGTGCACGATGTGCGAGTGTTGACGATGCGAAATGTGTCTGCGGTAGCATCTCCGATTCACTCTGCCCAGATTGTACAGATTGATCATGATGAGGGTGATGATGGCGGCAGTTTTGTAACTACTGATGATGACGGCAGAGTTGATCTCGTTCCGTATCTTGCCGAAAGTGACATCATCGTAAACTGCATGTTGCAGGATCCAGAAAACCCGATCATCTTTCTTCACGAAGATGACCTTGGCGCTTTTAGCCCCGGATCCCTCATAGTAGATGTTTCATGCGATGAAGGTATGGGTTTCAGCTGGGCTAAACCATCGACGTTCGAAGACCCCATTACGACAGTCGGTGATCGAGTGCACTACTATGCGGTGGATCACACCCCATCGCTTCTTTGGAACTCTGCAACCTGGGAGGTAAGCGAAGCTATTCTGGGATACCTAGAGACTGTAGCTGCCGGGCCTGCAGAGTGGCAAAAGAGCGAGACGATACGTCGTGCAATTGAGATCCAAGATGGAATAGTGCTCAATCCGGCCATTCTTGCTTTCCAAAATCGTGGTGAAGAATATCCATATCCACGTCTTTAAAACTCGAAGGCCAAAAGCCGGAAAATGAAAAGCTGTGGCGAGCGCTACTGTTTCGGTTGTTCCTTCAACCGCACAAGACGCTCGTTCCCGCTTTTCTCCAAATCTGCCACGTCAGAACGTGATTGTAAGAACTCTGAAAATGAGCGAAAGCCGAGAGCTTTTTCGTTGAATGATGGATCCATTCGGCGCATCTGCTGTTTCACTGCCGAGCTGTGCAACCAGCCCGATTCTTCTTTTTCGAGACCCAGCCAGAGAGCCCTGATGAGCAACCCCGTCATAGCTGTGTCGAGTTCAGTGTCATCGCTTTCATCAGTGTCATCGGTATCTTCGTCTGTGGCATCTATTTCAGCTGTTTTGTCAGCACTTGAATCGTGGCTGGACTTATCACTTCCCTTGGACTTTTGCGGTCCTTTTCCGGTTTCGGCTGCTTCTGAGCGTTGTTTCTTCGTTGAAGGTTTACGTGCGGGAAGCTCCACACCAGGCAGTGACTCGTAGGTCGCAAACTCGTCACAGGCTGCAGCTAGGGCTTTAGCCGTGGATCCTGCCACACCTATGCCGACTACGTATCTTCCGAGCCGTTTGCAACGTTGCGCTAGGGGCACATAGTCAGAGTCGCCCGCGACGACTACCATATGGCTGAGATCTTCGAGCCGAAACATGTCTTCAACCGCGTCGACTGCGAGCCTGATATCAGCCCCATTTTTTGCGTAAGCTGCGGTAGGGAAAAGTTGCACGAGATCGACTGCGCGAGCGACCAACTGTGAACGGTATTCAAAGTTCATGGGTGATGACCAGTCAGCATAGGCTCTTGTGAGCACAAGGGTGCCGAAAGATGAAGCGTAGTCTATTATCGCGCTCACATCGACACGTGCTTCTTTGAGCCTGGCTGCTATCTCTGGATCGTTTGGATTCTCTGCGATTATGTGTTTGTCGCGACCGTATGCATTGCGCCCGTGCACCCTGTCGTACCAAGAAATTATGATGTTGTCGAAGTCGAGGTAGACGGCAACGCGCCCTTCATCTGTATCAGCCATGCAACCAGTTTGTCAGGTTTCTTGAACGTTGTCAGTGTTGGTTGGAGCAGTGGCGTGCAAAATGCAGTGATAGACCAAAAGCTTGTTAAGAGTTTCTGCTCTTTAGATCAACCCCAAACATCTGAGCTGTTTCTCGCGCTGAGGGTGTGCCTGCATCAAGATCGGCGCCACGAGCAAGAAGCACCTGTATAACTTCAAATGACTTTTTGAAAACGGCACCAGCGAGTGGGCTTTGGCCGCGGTCGTTCAACCGGTTTATGTCAGCACCTCGCTCGCTGAGGGCACTTACGAGTAACGCATGACCGTGGTAGGCGGCGAGCATGAGTAGCGTGTTTCCTTTCTCGTCAGTTAGATCTACGGGCACTCCCTGGTCAACGGCGCTGGTCACGAAGTTATTGTCACCAGCACGAGCTGCATCAAAAATTTTGTGCGCGAACGCCAGCGCATCATCTGCTTTGGTTTCTGATTTCTCATTCATACTTCAAGTCAATCATGATTGTAATGAATATGTTTCTTGGGAATATATTTGGGAATATATTTGGGAAGGTATAAAGGATAGATCTGGGTGTGGAGAATAAATCCACGACTCAGCACTCTCGGTAAGATGAAGTTAATGATTGCAGTAAGAATAGCCTGTAGGAAGCCGTTTTGCCGTTGACCACTCCTTTGTCTGATTTGAGCTCCGCTCGAGAGGTACTTGAGAGTGTCTTTGGGTATTCAGATTTTAGAGGCGAGCAAGAACAAATCATCAATAGGGTTGTTAATGGTGGTGACGCTGTGGTGCTTATGCCCACAGGAGGTGGCAAGTCGCTGTGCTATCAAATCCCTGCAATTATGCGCAAAGGCACAGGAGTGGTCTTGTCGCCGCTGGTCGCGCTAATGCACGATCAGGTAGCAGCTTTGCAACTTGCGGGGGTTAGAGCGGCAGCACTCAACTCTTCGATGAGTGGCACAGAGCGAACCGAAGTAGAAGCCGCCTATCTTGCGGGTGAACTCGACCTGCTCTATCTGGCGCCAGAGAGACTCAATAACTCTGTCACTGTCGATTTGCTGCGTCGCGGCGACATTGCATTATTCGCAATCGACGAGGCGCACTGTGTTTCGCAATGGGGCCACGACTTTAGGCCAGATTATTTACGATTGGGCATGCTCGCTGAAGAGTGGCCTAACGTACCGCGTATTGCACTTACCGCAACAGCGACACCCGAAACGCATCGCGAAATAACTGAGCGCTTGCACCTAGAAAACGCAGTACATTTCGTGTCAAGTTTTGACCGGCCTAACATCCGCTATCGAATCGAACCGAAACAGAATGCTCGTGCACAATTAATTTCTTTCATAAAAACAGAGCACTCAGACGAAGCGGGAATAGTTTATGCGCTAAGCCGCAAACGTGTTGAGCAAACCGCTCAGGCGCTAAAGTCTGCAGGTGTCGATGCAGTGGCATATCATGCTGGCCTGCCCGCAGATGAGCGGTTGAAAGCTCAACAGCGGTTTTTGCGGGAGGACGGTGTTGTCGTAGTAGCCACTATCGCGTTTGGTATGGGGATTGATAAACCAGATGTGCGATTTGTAGCTCATATCGATCTTCCAAAGTCAGTTGAGGGGTACTACCAAGAAACGGGTCGCGCAGGTCGTGATGGTCTGCCTGCCCAAGCTTGGATGGCGTATGGGCTTGCCGATGTTGTGCAACAGCGGCAACTTATAGAATCTGGCGACGGAGACGCACCGACTAAACAAAATCAATCAAGACACCTAGACCAGATGCTTGCGTTTTGCGAAAGCGTTACTTGCAGACGACGTTTCCTCCTCGAATACTTTGGTGAGACTGAAGCGCCAGAGAATTGTGGAAATTGTGATGTGTGTCTTGATCCACCGGCATTGTGGGATGCAACAATCGCTGCACAAATGCTGTTATCAACGGTGATCCGCACCCAAAATGAGCGCGACCGCAAATACGCTGCAGGTCAACACATCGACGTGCTATTAGGGGTTAGTTCTGAACGCACGACTCAGATGCGACTTGACGAACTATCAACGTGGGGAATAGGTAAAGAGTGGTCAGCCACGCAATGGCGTAGTGTGGTGAGACATCTCATCGCGATCGGTCTGCTCGAAGCCCAAGGAAAATGGGGTGTGCTTTGGCCAAGGGATTCGGCCAAGACAGTGTTGCGCGGTGAAGATCGTGTGCTAATGCGAGAAGAAGTCATTACCCGTGTCACCTCGGGCGGATCCCGTCAGAGGCAAACACCGAAGAGGTCTGCGGCGGCTACAGACCTTTCAGTCGAGCAGTATGAGCTCTTCGAGCGGTTGCGTGAATGGCGTGCTGCCGAGGCGAAAGAACAGGGTGTGCCTGGATACGTAGTGTTCTCTGATGCCACTCTCGCCGCATTGGCTACCCATCTGCCTAGAAACGATGCTGATTTGCTATTGATTTCAGGGATCGGTCAGGTAAAACTAGAACGCTATGGGGCGCAAGTTTTAGAAATACTTTCTGGAGCCTAGGCGCAGGCTTAGGGCTTAGGGCTTAGGCGCAGGCAAGTGACAGAGAAACAACTCTGCTTTTGCCTATTCGGCTTCGCTTTTAGCCGTGTTGATTGC
>DATJCC010000082.1:0-3202 GCA_035514995.1 Microbacteriaceae bacterium | reverse complement strand
AATGCCAGGGGGCCGAATCTCTGAAGCTTCGCTAACCGATGGCGCGCGCGTACAGGCAAACGGGGTGGTCACCTATCCAAAAGAATGAGGCTGGAACCTAAGCCTTTAAGCTTTGCTAGCGCAGTTGAAGCGTCGCAAGCCATCATGTAGCGCTTGCAGTTCAGCAGCGCTCCACCCTTTAAACCGCTCATGGTAGGTGTGAACCCACATCTCACTAAAATGATTTATCAGCTTCGCGGCTTTTTCGGTGGTGGTTAACAGCTGCACGCGTCTGTCGTCGGGAGCTTCTGTTGCAACAACATATCCCAGTTCTCGAAGTTTTGAGATCTGCCGACTAATAAATGATTTGTCTATATCAAGGAGCTGACTGATATCAGTGGCAATTACTGGCCCCTCTCGTAATATGAGCTGCAAAATTATCATGCTCGCACCGCTTAAATCTGGGTGCACCTCTGCCGCAAAACGCGCCCAACGTGAGCGTGAGAGTGAATACGCTTCAGAGAACTCAGCCATAATACCGGTGATAACATCGCTTACTTCGGCGAGGTCATCTGGTTGTAGATTATTCATATTGCAGACCTAACGCTCTTTGCTGAGATCTATGCCAGGGGTGGGATCTACGCCGGGGTGGGGGTCTACGCCGGGGTGGTTGTTAGGCAGCATAATTGGTCCGGTTGTGTCTAGCAATACGCGATCTAACGAGGGCGCAACATCCGGTTCTTGCCCAGCTTCGGCGGCAGTTTCCATTGATCTCTTTTGTAGTTCAGCGATTCTCTCTGCGTTACTCTTTGTGTTTAGCGGAATGTTCGGCAAAAAAATTATCGCGATCAAAGCGACTACAGCTACCGGAGAAGCCGCAAGAAAGATGTTTCCAATAGCATGCCCATATGCTGATTCGACGACTTCGCGGATAGGAAGAGACAGGTCTGCTAACTTAGGTAATTGCCCGCTGGCAAGAGCTTCAGCTCCTTTTGCTGCTTTTGGTGAAAGCGTAGCGACTCCCTGTTTAATATAGTCAGTTACCTCTTGAGCGAGAATAGCTCCCATAACAGAAATACCCGCGGTTCCTCCTATTGTGCGAAAGAACGTGACTGCGGAGCTTGACACACCCATTTCTGTTGGTGAAACAGTGTTTTGCACAACTAAAACCAGGTTTTGCATTGTCATGCCGACCCCAGCTCCGAGGATCGCCATAGATATGCCCACATACCAGTAGTTGGTGTCGTGTCGCAGCTGTCCCATCATGATAAGACCTGTCAGAAGAGCAAAAGCGCCTGTAACCATATATCGCTTCCACATGCCTGTGCGGGTGATGAGTTGCCCCACAACGGTTGACGATATAAGTAGCCCCGCCATCATTGGTAGGGTGAGCAAGCTCGACTCGATAACAGAGCGGCCCCGAGCGAGCTGCATATACTGTCCGAGGAAGACTGCCGTGCCCATCATGGCTAAACCAACGGCGATTGATGCAATCGAAGCCATAGTAAAAGTCCGGTTTTTGAAGAGCGTCAAGGGTATTAGGGGCTCTTCAACCTTCAGCTCGACGAAGACAGCGATGATCAGAGTAACAACGCCCCCACCAAGCATGAGCGCAGTCTGCCACGACAACCAGTCAAAGGCTGAGCCAGCAAGAGTCACCCAAATGAGTATGCTCGAAAAGCTGAGCGTAATTAAAGCGGTGCCCCAATAGTCGATCTTTATTTTTCGTTTGAGTACGGGCAGTTTCAGAGTGCGCTGCAGCATGATAATCGCAGCTATGCCAACAGGAGCGGCAACATAAAAGTTCCAACGCCAACCTATGGTGTCTGTGAGAAGCCCTCCGAGTAGTGGGCCACCGACCATAGCTACTGCCATGATCGCGCCGAGGATACCCATATATTTTCCACGTTCAAGCGGGCTCACTATTTCAGCAAGCACTATCTGTCCGAGGGCTCCCAGACCACCAACACCTAGTCCCTGAAAAACGCGAAAAACAATTAGCCAGGTTGGGTCTTGGGCAAACCCTGCCATTGCAGAAGAAATAATGAAGATCAGCAGTGCGATCTGGAGCAACATTTTTTTGCTGGTCAGATCGGCGAGTTTGCCCCAAATTGGCGTGGCGATTGCGCTTGCTAGCATTGTCGCAGTTACTACCCAGGTAAATGCGGCCTGTGTTCCACCAATATCGGCAATAATAATCGGCATCGAGGTTCCAACGACAGTCATTGCCAGCATCGAAACAAAGTTGGCAAGAAACAAACCTGCGAGCGCCATATTTTTAGCTCGACCGGTTAATACTTCAAAGTTAGTTTCAGTTTTTTTGCTTTTTGAAACACTTGAGCCGTCGTCAGAGCCTGAAGGTGTTTCTGGTGTGGCACGACTCATGCGTTAACAGAATCCTCTCGATAGTTGATAACAGTCAACTATATCGAAGTAGTTGACTGTTATCAACTATCGCTTCCTGTAGCTTGAACCCAGTACCCCGACAGTGCGAGTTTGGCTAGAGAAATCACAAAGTTCATCAAAATTGCTTTTGCCGTGGCTCTGGTAACCCTAAAACCAGTTAGGTTGTACCGATTAAGTAAAAACGGATAGGTAAAAACGTTTCAGCGACAGTGATCAAGTATGTAGAATCAGAGTGAAATGAAGATTATAGATTTGACCCACCCTTTAAAAACTGGGATGCCAGTGTATCCGGGAGATCCAGAAGTTTCGATCCAGCCTTCATCGAAAATCCAATTTTCTGGTGTTAATGTATCGATTCTGCACCTCGGGTCACACTCCGGCACTCACATTGATGCGCCTTCACACATCATTCAAGACGGTCGCACTATCGATCGGGTTGAGTTGAATGAACTTTCCGGTGATGCGCTGGTGATTCGTGCAAACAAGAATGGGGCACTGCGAGCGCGCACACAGTTGACGCCTCAACTACTCGGTCTAGACAGTTTCAGAAACGTGCCGAAGATTGTGGCCATCGAAACAGGTTGGGATGCCCACTTTGGTTTGGAAACATATGTGGATCACCCATTTTTGTCTGCTGAAGCTGCAACTATGCTCTGGCAGATGGGGATGCGAATTCTCGCGATAGACACCCTAAGCCCAGATGAGACTCTGGGCAAACAAAGCGCCTTTCCGATACACAAAATTGTTTTAGGGAACGATGGTTTAATAGTCGAAAATTTGCGAGGCCTAAATTTTGTCTCTACAAATACTATGCTGG
>DATJCC010000081.1:0-12255 GCA_035514995.1 Microbacteriaceae bacterium | reverse complement strand
TTATCATTGCGCGCGTGCGTTTACGGTTAACTACTTGCAGTAGACGGTTCACGTGGGCGGTCTGTAACGGTCTAGGTTGTGATCTGGGGCGTTTAGGTGACGGGGTTGCAAGTGTTGGGTCTGTCACGGTTTTGCCGGTCTTGTGAGCCCATTTATAGAATGCTCGAAATGTTGCATGGTATGAGGCACGCGATGCCTGGGATAGCCCCGGCCTGCCACAGTACGCAATAATTTGAGCTGGTTCAATCCAAGGCAGATCGATGCCAGAAAAAACTGTTAAATGTTTTAAAACGTATTCACGTTCTTTAATTGTGCGTTCTGATAGACCTTGTGCGTTTTGCCATGCACTCCATTGTGTAAGCAATATAGACTCCCGTTTCTGTCTATATGTATCAAGGTCTACAACTTTTCGCATTACGACACTCGCCTAAAGGGTATTATTTCAGCCAAGCGGCTACCTTGTAAAGAATAGGTCGCCGGTTCGATTCCGGCAGGCGGCTCTGATTCTGGTCGTGGTTCAGGTAGATATTTTTGCGGCTCTTCGGATTTTGGTGGGGTCAACACCCCAAAATCCGAAGAGCCATTTTTGCTTCTCTTGTTACGCTTTTAAATTAGATAATCACGGATCGATCAGGTAGTTACGACCCCGAATTAAGCATGAAATTGTATAGAAGGTTTTTGTGGGGGACGGTCTACTAATGATCGGTCACAAAAGCTTAACTAAAGCTCTCTTCTTCATAAAATATGCTGGCGCTTCAATATCGCCACGCTCTAACATGGCCTCAAGTTCCTTTATCGAATCAATTACAACTTGTTGCTGCTCTTCTTTAGTCCGCTTGTGTTCGGAGGAAAGTTCTCGGAAATTGAATATTGGTGAGTCTATAACTTATTGTTTCTCGAAATCTTATTTAAAAAATAACTAACGGTATTCATGAGGGTAATAGAGCAGAACGCTTTGCACTAGAAACTAAACATTACCTCACTAAATATCTTTAACTGAGAGAAAATTATAGTTTTTTATGATTATGCAACCCCCTTTTGCTGAGAGTAAACATGTGGCACACTATGACCTACCAACTCAAAATCAAGGAGGACACAATGGGTGCAGGCGAGAAAATGGAAGCCGGCTGGGACAAAGCTAAAGGCAAAGTTAAAGAATCTGTCGGAGATATGACAGACAACGAAAAGATGGAAGCCGAAGGCAAACTGGACCAGGCTAAAGGTAGAGCAAAAGAAGCGAAGGAAGACGTCAAGGATGCTGTGAAGGACGCATTCAACGATTAAACACTTCGCGCTCCCTTGCCAGCGCAGTCTGGTGAGGGAGCGGTTTTTGACTGTCAGAGACGACTGACAGGATAACTGTGATTCAAAACGACAAGATGTTCGTGGCCGTAAAGTAATCAATTTTAAAATCATAAAAAAGCCCTCAAGGCTGTGTGGGACTCCCTTGAGGGCTTTTTCTATGCCCAGATTTATGCCCAGAACTAAACTCAGAGCGCTTATCGAATTATAGAATTGTTTACTTACCGGTATCTACGCATAACTTATGCACTAAGGAAGTCGCGAGTATGACCAAAATTGGTTTTGCGAAACCGTTGGTTTCACCACCGCGCATGTCGACACTCGATAAATATTTACCCGTGTGGATCGGTCTGGCAATGATCACAGGGCTTCTTCTGGGCCGTTTCATTCCAGGTGTTTCAACGCTTCTCATAAATCTTGAAGTTGGCGGTATTTCGGTGCCCATTGCTTTAGGTCTTTTGGTGATGATCTACCCGGTGCTTGCCAAAGTGCGATATGACCGGGTGACCGCAGTGACCGGCGACAAGAGACTACTGCTCTCGTCTTTGATATTGAACTGGCTGGTGGGACCGGCATTTATGTTTGCTCTGGCCTGGATTTTGCTTCCCGATCTTCCCGAGTTTCGCACCGGACTGATCATCGTGGGGCTTGCCCGTTGCATTGCGATGGTTGTTATCTGGAATGACTTGGCCTGTGGAGACCGAGAAGCGACCGCAGTACTGGTAGCGATAAACTCTATTTTTCAGGTGGTAGCTTTTTCGTTCCTCGGTTGGTTTTATCTCACCGTTTTGCCTGGATGGCTTGGTTTAGACACACAAGGTCTTGATGTGTCGATGGGACAAATTGCGCTCAACGTCATCATTTTTCTTGGTCTTCCGCTTATCGCAGGGTTTGCTTCGCGTTACATCGGCGAAAAGCGTCGCGGAAGAGCGTGGTATGAAGAGAGGTTTTTGCCACGGATAAGCCCGTGGGCTTTGTACGGCCTGCTTTTCACTGTTGTGTTTCTTTTTGCGTTACAGGGTGAGGCGATACTTAGAAACCCGCTGGATGTTGTGCGGATCGCGATCCCGCTACTGATTTATTTCGCCGTAATGTGGTTTGTGGGCATGAGCGTCGGTAAAATTATTGGTTTAACCTATCAGCGAACTGCAGCTCTTGCATTCTCCGCTGCGGGAAACAACTTCGAACTTGCTATAGCTGTGGCGATCGGCACTTTTGGAGCCTCGTCAGGGCAGGCACTCGCAGGTGTTGTGGGCCCGCTTATAGAGGTACCGGTTCTTGTGGGCCTTGCATACGTATCTCTAACACTTGCAAAACGTTGGTTCAAGATTGATCCGCATGCGTCGTTTGAAAAACCTATAGTTGCAGTCACTGCACCCACGATTGCCAAAAAACCTTCAGTTATCTTCGTTTGTGTGCACAACGCAGGTCGCTCTCAAATGGCTGCCGGGGTTTTGCGACACCTTGCAGGAGACCATATTGAGGTGCGATCTGCAGGATCAATGCCGGTAGCTGAACTCAATCCAGTAGTTGTAGCAGCGATGCAGGAGGTGGACATCGACATCACCACCCAGCAACCTAAAGCGCTCACTGATGGGGATGTAGAAGAATCCGATGTTGTTATCACTATGGGCTGTGGAGACGCTTGCCCTTTCTACCCAGGAAAACGTTATGAGGACTGGAAACTAGACGACCCTGCCGGTAAAAGAATAGATTCTGTGCGCCCTATTCGGGATGATATTCACAAACGAGTAGAAAAGCTCATTTCAAGCCTTTTGTGAAGCTAAGCCCAGAATAGTTTGCAGGAGTAATCTGTTTGAACCGTCTGCCAGTGCTGTTTATCAGTGCTGTTTGCCAGAGCAGTCTCTTTGATCCGTCTGTCAAAGTAGTTTGTTTGAAGTTTTGTTGGAGTCGCCTCTTAAACCGACCGTTGAAATTCTAGCGCTCGTCGAGAGCGACACCCTTCATATCGGTCAAACCCCAAGCTGCTGCGGCTGCAATGAAGAAAAAAGCTGCAAAGACGACGAACGTTACACCAGCTCCTGCCGCTATTAGGAGTGCCGGAACGACTAGTGGAGCAATAATTGAGGCGATACGCCCGACCCCCGCCGCCCAGCCAGCTCCGGTCGCTCGTAAAGATGTTGGATAGATTTCGGCTGTTGCCGTGTAGAGCACGCCCCATGCGCCGAGATTGAAGAAAGACAAAGCCATGCCTGATGCGATAATTGCGGGCTCAGACTGCAGCGTGCCAAAGGCTATGGCTGACGCTGCCGAACCGATAAGAAAAACAGAAAGTGTTAAACGTCTGCCCCATTTTTCAATGAGGAGTGCAGCAGCAGCGTATCCAGGTAGCTGGGCAAGAGTTATTATTAGAGTGAAGGCGAAGGAACGCACGAGGCTGAAACCTGCGTCAACTAAGATGCTGGGTATCCAAATGAAGGCACCATAGTATGCAAAGTTTACACAGAACCACACCGTCCACAAAGACAGAGTGCGGCCGCGAAATTCGGTCGACCACAAGGCGGTTACGCGCTTACCTGAAGTTTCAGCGATTATTGGCTCTGCCAGTGTTGCTACCGTAGCGGTGGGAGCTTCTACGCCAGCCGCTTTTTCAAACTCTGCAACAATCTTCTCGGCTTCTTTGTGTCTGCCTCGACTAGCCAACCACCTGGGCGATTCCGGTAAACCTAAGCGCACAATCAGAGCGTAAACCGCGGGGATAGCGCCAAACACAAAAGCCCATCGCCAACCGTTAGGGCTAGAGGGCACTACAAAATAGCCAATAATTGCCGCTGCTGTCCAACCAACAGCCCAAAAAGCTTCAAGAATAACTATGAGACGGCCACGGATGCGTGCCGGCGCAAACTCACTTACATATGTTGACGCAACGGGTAGCTCTGCGCCAAGACCTAAGCCGACAAAAAATCTCAGCACCAAAAGCAGTCCGATACCACCCACTAATGCGCTTGCCCCTGTTGCAAGTCCATACACGAGCAGGGTGAGAGCAAAAACGTTGCGTCGACCAAAACGATCAGCAAGCAACCCGCCAAAGCTTGCACCGATCGCCATGCCAACAAAACCGATCGAAGCGATCAGCCCGGCCTCTCCTTTATTTATGCTCCACTCTGAGGCTAAAGCTGCAATGATAAACGATATAAGACCGACATCCATAGCGTCGAGCGCCCACCCGATGCCAGACCCTGTTAGTATTTTGCCGTGCTTTTTTGTGAAAGGCAGACCATCGAGCCGTTCAGCAATATTTTTGCTCATAGACCAATATTACCTTTGAACTTATGGTGATAAATTTGCCGGCCGCTAAAGTAAAACCCACATTTTTGGAGGTTTTTCATTAGAACTTCGGTAGACTTTCTGCATGTCGAAAGCTGAGCACACACGCGGTTTACCGGTTGTTGTCTCTGGTCTTAACAAGTCTTTCAAAGATGTTCACGCGGTTAAAAATTTAACCTTCACAGCAGAACCAGGCAGAGTGACAGGGTTTTTAGGGCCGAACGGCTCAGGCAAAACAACCACTCTGCAGATGCTTCTAGGTCTTATTAAACAGGATTCAGGAATAGCAACAATTGGGGGCAAGCAGTATGCAGAGCTTGAACGCCCAGGGTTGACGGTTGGCGCTTCAATAGCGGCTGTTTTTCATCCCGCGCACACCGGTAGAGCACACCTTGATATTATGCGCAGAGCTATCGGAGCGCACCCTAAAAAAGTTGCCGAGCTTCTTGAGTTGACTGGCATATCTGCTGCCGCGGACCGAAAAATTGGCGGCTACTCTCTAGGTATGAAGCAGCGCTTGGCGTTAGCGGCTGCGCTTCTTGGAGACCCAAAAGTGATAGTGCTAGATGAGCCAGTTAACGGTTTAGACCCAGAAGGAATTCGCTGGATACGAATGTTTCTAAGGCATCTGGCAAGTGAAGGTAAAACAGTGTTACTTTCATCGCACATGCTCGCTGAAGTGCAACAAACCGTTGATGATGCTGTGATAATTCGTCGAGGTGAACTCGTGTTTTCGGGCCCGCTAAAAGACTTAGGCCACACTTCTGCCGGGCCTTTTGTGCTTGTGGATTCGCGCGACAGATTAATTTTGCAGGATGCGTTAGTGCGTGCAGGTTTTGAGATTCTTGGCATCAGAAATGACGGGCCCATGCGCGTGCCAAATGCGACACCAGCCGAAGTGGGCGAAGTGGCTTCCATCGCGGGGGTTCCACTCACACACTTAAGCGCGGAGCAGGTTGATTTGGAGCTGAGCTTCTTAAACCTAATTGAGTCGTTTGGCACGGGTGAGTCTGGCTCAGCTACTTTTGGCTCAGCTACTTTTGGTACAGACTCGTTTGGCACAGACTCGTTTGGCACAGACTCGTTTGGCACAGACTCTTCCAACACAGCCTTTTCTAACACAGAATCTTCCGGATCCGGTGAGCTTGGCACAGACCGGTCGCAAGCGTCAAATCAGCCGGCCGGTCTATCGCAGCCTGATAGATCTGGTCACAGTGCAGAAGCTCCGGGGTCACCAAAATGAGCAGATTTGTGAGAAGTTTTTCTGCGGAGTATCGCAAAGTTTTAGCAACTAAACTGTGGTGGATCATGGCTCTCGTGCTTTTTCTTTACACCGCAATGATGGCTGGCACCTTTGCGGCTCTTTTTGGTGCTATGTCAGATCAGGCGGGAACTGCTGCTCCTGGAGCTAAAATAATTTATGCGTCTGCGGCTAGCTTCGGTTATGTCGTACCACTTCTTTTTGGGGCGATAATGGCGACTACCGAGATTCGCTATGGTGTTTTGGGTCTCGCGTTTATAGCCGAACCGAAACGAGAGATCGTTCTTGTTGCGAAACTCGCGATGCTTCTTCTAATGGGTGTTGCGCTCGGTCTGGCTGGAGTTTTGGCTTCCGTTGGCGTTGGAGCACCAATTTATGCGGCTCTCGGTGGCGCTACAGAGCTCAACGAAATCGGAGTGTGGGCTCTAATCGTTAGAACGGTGTTAGCGATCGCTCTGTGGTCAATTATCGGTTTTGGTTTGGGGCTCTTACTGCGCAGCCAGGCGGTCACTATAGTTGTAGCGCTTATCTTCACACAGTTTTTAGAACCTATTTTGCGCATGGGCGCAATGTTTTGGGAATGGAGCGCAAGCATCGCCCGGTTTTTTCCCGGAGCGGCAACAGACTCTTTTATAGGGGCAAGCTTGATTAACGATTTGAGTGCGCTAGACCCGACCGCTCCAACCGGATCAGCAAGTCTAACTGCTTTGCAAGGCGGTCTTGTGCTTCTGGCGCTTGCCGTGATTACCGTTTTAATCGCTTGGGTTGTGCGCTGGCGTAAGGATGTGCAGTGATGGGTTATTGGCAGGAAGTTGCTTCGCAGCCACAAGCGATTGAGATTCTTGAAAGCGCTACAAAAAACGCTAGTGAACTATCACATGCGTGGCTGATAACTGGGCCCCCGGGTTCTGGTCGCTCTAATATTGCCTACCTATTTGCCGCGGCCTTAATTGCCCGTTCAACCCAGGAGCGAGAACTTACCTATAAGCAAGTTGTCGGGCGCACCCATCCAGACCTTGATGTGCTCACAACTGAAGGGTCAATAATTAAAATCGATGACGCGCGCAGAGTTGCAACCCGCGCTCACTATGCGCCATCGATTGGTAGATACCGGGTAATAATTGCTGAAGATGCAGACCGGCTGCCTGAAAAATCGTCCAATACACTACTTAAAGCTCTCGAAGAACCACCCGAACGCACGATTTGGATTCTATGCGCACCAAGCGAAGCAGACATGTTGCCGACGATCCGCTCCCGCACCCGCTCACTAAGATTGCAAACCCCAAGTGTGAGCGATGTGGCAGGTCTACTCATCAAAAGAGATGGGGTTGAAGAAGAGCTTGCAGAACGCGTTGCGAGACTCTCCCAAAGCCACATCGGAATGGCAAGAAAACTCGCCAAAGACCCAGAGGCGCTTGAACGGCGCACAAGAACTCTTGAGCTTGTTTTAGATATTCGGTCTCTTAGCGACGCAATGTTTGCTGCGCTAAAAATTTCAAAGCTTGCCGAGGCAGACGCAAAACAATTAAGCGAAGATAAAGATGGGTTTGAGCGTGAAGAAGCTCTGCGCATGTTGGGTGTGGCTCCGGGAGGGAGCGTTCCACCAAAATTGCGCGGTCAGATTAGGGCTCTTGAAGATGACCAAAAGCGTAGAGCGAAACGTGGCGTTAAAGACGCGCTCGACCGGGTGCTCACAGACGTGCTTTCGTTGTATCGTGACGCGATATTAATAAAACTAAACGCGCAAACGGCTCTGATTAATGAAGAGATGCGGCAAAAGCTCACTCTCCTTGCAGATTCAGTGCCAGAAGAGGGGCTACTTAAAATGATCACTGCTGTTGAGACGGCTAGAGATAGACTGCAAAGAGGCGTTACACCAGCCCTAACTATAGAAGCTCTTTTTGCATCTGTTGTTGCGGTCGGCGACGGAGGGGTTCGATGAAAAAAATTAAAACACGTTTGCTCACCGCGGTGACAATGTTTGCTGGTGCCGGCTTACTTCTTAGTGGTTGCTTTGTACCCATTCCCATTCCGATACCAGTTCCAGGCCCCAGCGCAGAATCCTCTTCTAAACCCCAGCCGGGTATTGAACCTGAAGCTAGCGACGAAGTCGAATGGGAAGAGTGTGGTGACGGTTTCAAATGTGCCACCGTTTCATCTCCCATGGATTGGGAGAACCCAGATGGAAAGCAAATTAGCTTATATCTTGTTAAGCAGCCAGCCAAAGGTACAAATAAGCTCGGTACTCTCTTTGTGAACCCAGGCGGACCGGGTGGGAGCGGGGCTTCTTTCGTGCGTGAAAGCATCAACTATGCGGTTGGTGAGGAGCTCCAGCAGCAGTACGATGTGATCGGTTGGGATCCGCGCGGAGTTGGCCAATCATCTGCTGTCTTCTGCTACGACCAAGCCGAAATGGATGAGTATCTATTTGGCGATCCACGCGAATTTTCTGATTTTAAAAGAGGAAGCGATGAGTGGCTCGAAGTGGCAAGAGCCGAAGAAAAAGCTTTTGGTGAAGCCTGTTTAGCCAACACGGGCGAGCTGCTAGGGTTTGTAGATACCGTCTCGACGGTGCGCGATCTCGACCGGTTGCGTCAGCTAGTGGGAGACCCGAAACTAAACTATCTAGGCTACTCATACGGTACTTTTATCGGGGCGCTTTATGCTGATATGTTTGCGCAAAATGTTGGGCACATGGTGCTCGATGGTGCGCTAGCTCCCGATGTGACCCTGTTTGAGGTTGTGCTCATGCAACAGCAGGGCTTTGAAGCGGCAACAAAAACATATTTGAACGAGTGTTTAAGCAGATCATCGTGCCCGTTTGATGGAACAGTTGAGACGGCCATGGCAGAGATTGGCGAGCTAATCGAAAAGGTAGACAAAAACCCGATTCAAGCCGATGATGGCCGTTGGGTTTCATCTGGAACATTCATAACGGCTATAATTCTGCCTTTATACAATGAAGACAATTGGCCACTCTTAAACGATCTCTTCGCTGAAATGCGTGAGGGGCAACCAGACACCGCACAATTTTTGGCAGACTACTATTTTTCTCGTAACTTAGGCTTTTATGAAGACAACTCCACCGAAGCTTTTTCTGCGATTAACTGCTTAGACTATCCGGCTGGGGGAGATGCTGAGCAGATGCGAAAAGAAGCGGCGCAGATAGCTAAAGCCGCACCCACAT
The DNA here is from genome assembly GCA_035514995.1 of Microbacteriaceae bacterium. Classification (GTDB taxonomy): domain Bacteria; phylum Actinomycetota; class Actinomycetes; order Actinomycetales; family Microbacteriaceae; genus Leucobacter_A. The sequence continues at coordinate 3,217 of DATJCC010000081.1, read as the reverse complement.
TTGGGCCCTATGCCGGTTTTGGAGATGTGAGTTGTGAGGTTTGGCCATTTGACGGACCTAAAGAGCGTGGACCTGTCAGAGCAGAAGGGTCAGCACCGATACTTGTGATCGGCACCACCGGTGACCCGGCAACACCCTATGCTTGGGCTGAGCGGCTCGTGCAGCAGTTAGAAAGTGGCGTTCTCATCACAAATAATGGTGAGGGGCACGGAGCATACACCTCAGGGAACATGTGCATCGATCGAACTGTGGAAGAGTATTTTTTGCTTGATCTGGTGCCATCTGAAGACCCCGACTGCTAAGTCTACGATTAGTCGAAACCGCTAATCAGCCAATACTATAGATTTTATTCGTGTTAAAACAGTATGTGCACAAATTGGGGGTGCCGCTGTAGAAAGGCCAGAATGTTCAAGAAGGTACTTGTAGCTAACCGTGGTGAAATTGCGATTAGAGCTTTTAGAGCGGCGTATGAGTTGGGGGCCAAAACGGTGGCCGTCTTTCCATATGAGGATCGCAACTCACTGCACCGGCTCAAGGCCGATGAAGCCTATCAGATTGGTGAAATTGGGCACCCGGTGCGTGCGTATCTTGACGTTGCTGAAATTATTCGTGTTGCAAAAGAGTGCGGGGCTGACGCGATCTACCCCGGCTACGGTTTTTTAGCTGAAAATCCACACCTCGCAGAATCAGCAAGAGCTGCAGGCATAACTTTTATCGGGCCCAGCAAAGAAACACTCGACATGGCAGGGAACAAAGTCTCTGCTAAAGAATTTGCGATTGCTGCTGGCGTGCCGGTGTTGAAGTCAACACCTCCAACAACAAATATTGCAGAGTTGATCGCCGGAGCAGAAGAGATAGGTTACCCACTATTTGCTAAAGCCGTCGCAGGCGGTGGCGGAAGAGGTATGCGGAGGGTAGAAAAACCTGAAGATCTACCAGAAGCTCTCGAAAGCTCGATGCGCGAAGCTGAAAGTGCGTTTGGCGATGCCACCATGTTCATCGAACAAGCAGTTTTGCGACCACGACACATTGAAGTGCAGATACTGGCAGACCGAACAGGCAATACAGTGCACCTTTTTGAGAGGGACTGCTCAGTGCAGCGGCGCCACCAAAAAGTTGTAGAAATTGCGCCGGCACCAAATTTGTCGCAAGAAACACGTGACGCTCTCACAAGAGATGCAATAGCTTTTGCTGAATCAATAAACTACGAAAATGCTGGCACGGTTGAATTCCTGCTAGATACAGAAGGTGAGCGGGCAGGCCAGCACGTATTCATTGAAATGAACCCCCGCATACAGGTCGAACACACGGTAACTGAAGAAATAACCGATGTTGACCTTGTGCAAGCACAGATGCGTGTCGCTGCTGGAGAAACCCTCGAAGAAATGGGTTTAAGCCAAGAAGATATTCACCTACACGGTGCTGCACTGCAGTGCCGAATCACAACAGAAAACCCAGCCGATGGCTTTAGGCCAGATCTTGGGCGCATCACCGCGTATCGTTCACCAGGTGGCGGCGGAGTGCGGCTGGACGGCGGAACTATAAACCCCGGGTCGCAGATCAGCCCGCACTTTGACTCGATGCTAGCCAAACTAACCTGTCGCGGGCGTGACTTCAAAACTGCTGTAAGTCGCTCGCGCAGAGCTCTCGCAGAGTTCCGCATCCGTGGCGTCGCCACCAACATCCCTTTCTTGCAAGCAGTGCTTGACGACCCTGATTTTCAGGCCGGAGATGTAAGCACTTCGTTCATTGCAGAACGGCCCGAACTGTTAGATCTCAATAGGCCGCAAGACCGTGCAAGCAAGATCTTGCAGTATGTTTCTAACGTAACGGTTAACCAGCCAAATGGAACTAGGCCGAGCGGACTCCTCCCCTCTCAAAAGTTGCCTGCAACTGATCTCACGCTCGATCCACCTAGTGGTTCACGTCAGCGACTTCAGGAGCTTGGGCCTGAAGGGTTCGCAGCAGACCTGCGCGCTCAAAATGCGCTGGCTGTAACCGACACCACGTTTCGTGACGCGCACCAGTCGCTTCTAGCAACGCGAGTGCGCACGAGAGATCTCGTTGCGGTCGCGCCACACATTGCAAGACTGACACCTGAACTTCTTTCAGTTGAAGCGTGGGGCGGAGCAACATACGACGTCGCGTTAAGATTTTTAGGTGAAGATCCTTGGGAAAGACTCGCTAAACTACGCGAAGAAATGCCAAATATAGCAATACAAATGCTATTGCGAGGGCAAAACACAGTCGGTTACACTCCATACCCGAAACAGGTTGCTGAAGCCTTTGTGCAAGAAGCGGCAAGCACCGGGGTAGATATTTTTAGAATCTTTGATGCGTTAAACGATGTTGCGCAGATGCGAGTTGCAATCGACGCGGTGCGTGAAACCGGTACTGCAGTAGCCGAAGTGGCTCTGTGCTACACCGGGAATATGCTAGACCCGAAAGAAGATCTCTACACTCTCGACTACTATCTTAAACTCGCAGAGCGCATAGTAGACGCTGGAGCTCACGTCTTAGCGATTAAAGATATGGCCGGGCTCTTACGACCACAAGCTGCAGAGAAACTCGTTGCAGAGCTTCGAGCCAAGTTCGATCTACCGGTTCACCTTCACACACACGACACTGCTGGCGGGCAATTAGCGACGCTTCTGTCTGCCGCTCGAGCGGGTGTCGACGCTGTAGACGTAGCTAGTGCCCCTCTAGCTGGAGGCACAAGTCAGCCGCCCATGTCGGCTCTTGTTGCGGCGCTCGCTGACACTGACCGTGATACAGGTTTGAGTTCCGAAGCGGTTCTTTCACTAGAACCCTACTGGGACGCAGTCAGAAAAGTTTACAAACCATTCGAATCTGGGCTTCCAGGGCCGACGGGGCGTGTGTATACACACGAGATTCCAGGCGGTCAACTATCAAACCTGCGTCAGCAGGCCATTGCTTTGGGGCTCGCAGATCAGTTCGAAAAAATCGAAGACATGTATGCTGCGGCAGACAAAATTCTAGGTCGCGTGCCTAAGGTCACACCTTCCTCAAAAGTCGTTGGAGATCTCGCGCTTCACTTAGTTGCAGTCGAAGCTGACCCTGAAGATTTCGCTGAAAATCCAGGTAATTATGACATTCCTGATTCAGTCGTTGGCTTCATGGCCGGCGAACTTGGCGATCTGCCGGGTGGCTGGCCAGAGCCGTTCCGGAGCAAAGTGCTTGCGGGAAGAGAAATCAA
>DATJCC010000080.1:0-34506 GCA_035514995.1 Microbacteriaceae bacterium | reverse complement strand
AAGCTGAATCTGGTAGAAATATTAGCGTTCTGAACTTTGCCGAAGATGGACTGCAACAGACTCCCGCATTGTTCTTTTTGCACGGTGCAGGTCTAAACGCCCACACTTTTGACCCAACGATTCTGGCAATGGGTCGTTCCGCATATTCCATCGACCTGCCTGGACACGGAAAAAGCCAGTGGCGTGAAGATGCAACATACTCGCCTTTTACTCTCGCAGCAGATGTGGCTTCTGTAGTATCACAGATATCATCTTCGCCCGTAAACCTAGTTGGGCACTCGCTTGGAGGGTTAACAGCTGCTGAAATAGTTGCAGAAACCCCTGAGCTAGTTAATAAGCTCGTTGTTCTCGATATCACCCCGGGCCTCATCCCTAAACAAGATGCCAGTTCAATTAATGAATTTATCACCGGGCAAAGAGACTTCAGTTCAATCGAGGAAATTGTTGATCGTGCGGTGTCTTTTGGTATTGGGACTGATCGAAGCGCTTTGCGCAGGGGTGTCACTCTCAACACGCGGATTAAGCCTGATGGTCGGTACGAGTGGACTCACCACCTAGCTCATCTAGACGGTTTACAGTCAACCGCACAAATGTCAACGTCAATTAAAAAACCTTTTGCCCAGCTTTGGGATCCGTTAACAACTCTTCGGGGGTCTTTAGCTCTGATCCGTGGTACTGAGGGGCTAGTAAGCAATGAGATGACTCAAGAATGGTGCAATCTGTTACCCGAAGCTGCAGTAGTCACAATTGCTGGGGGTCACAACCTGCACGAACACAATCCAAAAAAACTTGCAGAAAATATCATCAAAATCGTTGAATCCGAGACAATCTAACCTACATTAATCTCGCAACTTGGCGCATATCGCCCAGTTAAATCACATTATTGCAACAACGCACAACACAATTAGCCCTCAATTATTAGCGTGTGTAATGTAAATTATTGCATCGCTTAACTATTTAGAAGCAGATGCAAAACCCTACCTACCTAAAATGCAGGAGACTCACGTGAGTGATCCAACTATAGGATACACAAAAAAGAAACGCTCAAGATTACCAATAATTATCGGTCTGATAGCAGCCCTCGCTATCATCGCAGGTCTTATTTATGCAATATCGAATGTTTCAAATAAAAGCTCAAGTAGCTCCTCAGAGATAACAATTTCTGTTCCCCTAGAGCCTACAAATCTAAACATTAGAGAAACAGGTGGCGTAGCTCTCGACCAAGTGCTCGCAGATAACATTTATGAAGGTCTCGTTGGTTTCGTATCAGGCACTTTGGAAGTGCAACCCGTACTAGCCACCGATTACACAGTCTCAGATGACGGTAAAAGTTATGAGTTTAATTTACGAGAGGGCGTTAAGTTTCATTCTGGAAACGAGCTAACCTCACGAGACGTAGTAACCTCCCTCACTGAGACGTTAGGCAGTATGGCAACAGTAGATGCGACTGAAGAACACACTGTAACTATTGAGCTTGCTGAAGCTAACAGTGGACTCGTATATCTTCTTGCAGGTAGAGACGGATTGATTTTAGAGGCAGAAGCAACCAACGATCTCGCCAACAGCGCTAATGGAACCGGCCCTTACCTCTTCGAAGAGTGGAAGCAAGGCGACAGCATCACTTTAATCAAAAACGATGATTATTGGGGAGCTCCGGCAACACTCGATAAAGCAGTGTTTAGGTATATTCCAGATGGTAAAGCAGCTGTAAACGCAAGCCTCGATGGTGATTTAGATGTACAGGTTGCAGTGCTTTCAACCCTGCGCACAGAGTTTGACCGAAGTGATGACTTTAATCTCATAAGTGCATCTGGAACAGACGTTTTCACCCTCGCTTACAACAATAATAAAGCTCCATTTGACGATGTTCGAGTGCGCACAGCATTCTCACAAGCAATTGATGTTGATGAAATCATTGCCGCTTTGGAGGGTGAGGGCAAACCACTTGGCGGCCCAATAACAGAACTCGAACCTGGGTTTTTAGACCTAACGCACATAAATTCTTACAACCCAGAAAATGCTCAAAAGCTGCTTGCTGAAGCGGGTGTGGAAAATCTTAAAGTTACTGTAACCACACCAAATTTTTATGATGCGGTTGTTCTTGACATAGTTGCAACCCAATTGAGCGAAGTCGGCGTTGAACTAACTATTAATCCAGTTGAATTTAGCACATGGTTAGAAGATGTGTATACAAATAAAGATTATGATCTCAGCTACGTTGATCACGCTGAAGCATTCGATTTTTTCAACTATGCAAACCCTGATTACTACTTTGGTTTCGATAACGCCGAAGTACAAAAGCTTTACAGCGAATCGCTTCAGTCTCTCAGCCTCGAAGATGCAGCAAATAAGTTGGCTGAAGCATCAGAAGTGGTAGCAAACGAGGCAGCGGCAAAATGGCTATACAATTACACACCCACAAATGCGATCTCGAAAAAGGTTCAAGGCTTCCCCGAAAGCAACACCAATTCGCGTATCAACCTTGCGGGTGTCACAATCGTTGAGTGAAGCGTTTTCTAATAACCCGTAGTTTTACACTACTGATCGGACTCGTCTTATCGAGTCTGATCATATTTGTGACGCTACGATTGCTTCCTGGTGACGTTGCCCAAGTCATCGGTGGTTCCCAGGCATCTCCCGAAAAAATATTAGATATTCGGGAAAAACTTGGTCTTAACTTTCCTTTACACATGCAATATTTAGATTGGATTAAAGGAATTGCTACTGGTGATCTCGGAAACTCAATCCTTACTGGTAGCTCGGTGCAGGCAGAAATTTTGCAAAAAGCTGAAGTGACTGTTCCTTTAACTGTGTATTCTCTTCTTATCGGACTCGTAATCGCCCTTCCCCTTGGTGTTTTTACTGCGTATAGGCACCAAACGAAAGTCTCTAAAGCTGTTTCTTTATTTAGTATCGTGGCCGCTGCTGTCCCAGTAGTTTGGGCTGGTCTACTAGGAATTCTCTTTTTTTCAACCTGGCTTGGATGGTTACCCTCCCAGGGTTTCCCTAGAGAAGGGTGGGATGATCCGCTTGCTGCTATTAGGGCGCTGACCCTACCCGCACTCACAATAGGCCTGATCGAGGGCGCCATTTTGTTTAGGTTTGTTAAAAGCGCCACATTCGCCGCTTTAGACGCAGAGCACGTGCGCGCAGCTATGTCCCGTGGGCGCACACGCTTCAATGCTTTAATCGGACATGGTCTCCCCGCAGTAGGGCTGTCCATAATTTCGATGCTAGGGCTCCAAATAGCGTCTCTTCTGGTCGGAGCAGTTGTGATTGAACAGCTATTTAATTTACCGGGGTTAGGTCGGATGCTTATTGTTGACGTTGGTAATAGAGACTTGTTGAAAGTTCAATCAACTCTATTTGTTTTGACAGCTGTCATCCTTGTCTTAGGAGCCCTGATTGATGTGGTGCATCGTCTAATCGATCCACGGATGAGGATCGGTGAGTGATGACAGTTTTTAAAGCGTTTAGGATGGTGGGCCAAACAGGTAAGGGGCAGTTTGCTTACACAGTTTTAGGGTTACTTATTCTTTTAGCAGCGATGTCTTATGTTTGGCTCCCCCACGATCCAAATTACGCACAGGGGTGGAACGCGTGGCTTCCAATGTCTCTAGAACATCCGCTGGGCACAGATGGAAGTGGCAGAGATGTCGCGTCAAGGCTAATCGCTGGAACTAGAATCACAGTTCTAGTAGCTGTCGGAACCGGAATCGTTTCTGGAGTGATAGGTGTTGTTTTAGCAACAGCTCAAACTCTCGGCCCAAAACTACTAAGAGAGCCTCTTGCCATCTTCATTGATGTGCTCATTGCATTCCCCACACTGCTCATGGCGATAATGTTTACCGCGGTGTTTACTGGAGGAATACCCATTGTGATAATTGCAGTCGGTGTAGGTTTTGGTGTACAAATTGCGCGCGTTGTACGCGCTGAGATGAGACAAATATTAGGCGCTGATTACATTCTCGCGGCTAGAGCAAGTGGGGTCACCGGCTTTCGACTTCTTATGAGGCACATACTTCCAAACATATCTTCTGTGCTGACTGTCCAAATTTCGCTTTCTATGGGGCTTGCGATTCTTGCTGAGTCAGGGCTCAGCTATCTGGGTTTTGGAGCTCCTCCTGGGGTTTCTTCTTGGGGCAGAATGCTAGAAGAAACACAAAGATACATCTCTATCCACCCAGAAGTTGTTTTCTGGCCAGGATTTGCGATTACGCTAACTGTGCTGGCGTTTTATTTGCTGGGGGATGCTTTACGCGAAACACTTGACCCAAAACTGACCAAGAAACAGGTGTTACGACGCACCTCACTGGGGGTTCAAGGATGAGTGCTCTCCCACTAAAAGTCTCAAACCTTTCAGTCTCAATCGACGATAAAAAGCTTCTACACGAGGTATCTTTCGATGTCGCTGCCGGAGAAAGGGTTGGATTTATTGGCGGGTCTGGATCGGGCAAGACTCTAACAGCGCTAGCAATCTCTGGTCTATTGCCCGAAAGTGCAAAAATTACTGGATCTGTGAAATTAGATGGTAAGGAGTTAATTGGATTAAACGAAAGTGAGCTCGCCCAAATACGCGGCGAACTAGTAGGCATGGTTTTTCAGGAGCCCAAAGTTGCGTTAAATCCGCTCAGAAAGTTGGGCAACCAGATGACTGAGGCTCTCGATGCCCACTACACGCTCACCCGCAAACAACGACACGAGGCTGCTTTAAATTTAGCTGTCAGAGTGGGTCTTAAAGAACCATCACGAATCACAAACGCTTACCCTCACGAAGTCTCTGGCGGCCAGAGACAACGCGCAGCTATCGCCGCTGCAATTAGTGCAAATCCTGGCCTCCTATTAGCAGACGAACCCACAACTGCGCTAGATGTCACAGTGCAACAGGGAGTAATCGAACTTTTTCGCGAACTAACCACAGATGGAAGTAGCTCATTAGTTTTCATTACTCATGATCTAGCTGTGTTAACTCAGATAGTAGAACGCATTTACGTATTTCATGAAGGCAAAATCGTTGAATCCGGGTCAGTTGCTGAAATAACAACCAGACCAATCAGTCGTGTTGCTAAAGAACTCATCTTGGCTGCAGAATCAGAAACCACCAATAAGCTACTCGAAGCTGCAAGCTTCTTGAACGAACCGTGGGAAAAGTCATGACTACTCCCAACACAGCAAAATCAAAAACACCTTTTATTGACGGTCAAAATATCACCGTCACATTTCCTGCACGTAAAACTGCCCTATTTGCAAGAAAATCTTATATTACTGCTCTTAATGATGTTTCAATTTCTGTCTATAAAGGCCAATCTTTAGCGATAGTCGGTGAGTCAGGATCGGGTAAATCGACTCTGATAAAAGCTCTTTTCGGCCTTCAAAGAATTGACAGAGGCAGTGTTTCGTTTGATGGCAGACCAGTTTTATCAAAAGGACGGCAGAGGTGGTTACGTGCCCGTTCAGGAATAATCTTTCAAGACCCCTACTCGTCCCTCGATCCACGGATGAGTATCGGCGCCTCCATCTCTGAGCCGTTAGAGGCACTGAAGATACCTGGAAGCCACGATGCGTTAGTTCAAGAAATTTTAAGCAAATTAGAGCTTCCAGAAGACACTCTTTCTCGATATCCAGATGAATTTTCAGGCGGTCAAAGGCAACGAATAGCCATAGCAAGAGCACTAGTGCACTCCCCAGAAGTGCTCGTTGGTGATGAGCCAGTGAGCGCTTTAGATGTGCTGGTGCGCAGACGAATAATTGATCTTCTTGCTACATTAAGGCAAGAAATGGGACTCACTATGATTTCGGTAACCCATGATCTAGGCATTGTCCCTGACATAGCTGAGAGGGTGCTTGTTTTGCAACATGGAAGAGTTGTTGAAGAGGGGTCTGTTGCCCAAATTTTTACTGATCCGCAAAATAGTTACACCCGATCCCTTATCACTGCACTACCGCGGATTCCTAAGTTTTAGTGTCAGCCCGATCTGCTTAGATATATTGTATGGATAGTTTTAATGCTAAACCACTAAGGTTGCAACAGATTTCTGGAACAGTAAATTTCCGTGACATCGGTGGATACCGAGCTGCGGGGGGCTCAACCAAGTGGAAAATCTTATATAGATCTGACGCACTACACCGATTAACCGATGACGGCATAAATGCTCTGAGTGACATGGGAATTGAAAAAGTTATTGACTTGAGAGACGATGGCGAAAGAACAAAATTTCCTAATAAGCTACCGCCAACAGCGGTTCTGGCCCCCCACCCTATCTTTCCTGATGCTCTCAGCCATATTGATCGAAAACTCACCATCCAAAGCCTTACAGAACTAATTTTCTTTGAGCACTCTAATACGCTGACATCAGCAGTAAAACTCCTCGCTGAAACAAGCACTCCTGTAGTTGTTCATTGCACGGCCGGTAAGGACCGCACAGGCGCAGTGATAGCAGCCACACTAAGTGCAGTTGGTGTTGACCGTGACGATATCTTGCATGACTATGAAGTGTCAGAAAAAAATCTCGCTGGAGAGTGGTTAGAAAACCATTTGAAACAACTTCATGACCTCGAAATGACAGTTACCCCTGAGGTTTTAGGTCTTATTTCTTCGAGCCCTTTAGCCGTTATGGATCGAGCTCTTAAAATGATTGATCATGAATACGGGTCAATGACTGATTATCTAATCAAGAACGGTTTGTCTTCTGCAACAATAGAAGCTTTACAGAGAAACTTTGTGGCATAAACCAACAAACACAGCTCTTGTGGCTACTCTAGTTTGGTAGTATCAGCTTAAGTTTCACATCAAATAACCATTTTAAGGATAAAACCGGCATGGAAAGAAATATTTTCAACGAAGATCATGAAGCCTTTAGAGACGTTGTTAAAGAATTCATAAAACGCTACGGTGACAATTCGGCGCGTGAAAGATGGGATGCAGCAGGTGAGATCGATAAACAAACTATGCTCGCAGCAGGTGAAGCCGGAATAATAGGTCTTTCTGTCCCAGAAGAGTTCGGTGGCGCAGGCATGCTTGCTGATTATCGCTTTCGTACAGTTGTAAACGAAGAAACTATCCAAGCAGGTCTGGGTTCTTTCGCGACAGCTTTAGCAATTCAAGACGACCTTACAGTGCCCTACCTTGCATATTTTGGAACTCAGGAACAGAAAAGTAAATGGCTTCCCAGACTTGCTACCGGTGAGATAATCGGTGCATTAGCCATGACCGAACCCGGTGCTGGCAGTGATCTGCGTGGTGCAACCACAACCGCAAAAAAAGTTGCTGGTGGATACACTGTAAACGGCTCTAAAACGTTCATTTCTAGTGGGAAAACCGCCGACCTGGTGGTAACTTTTGTCAAAACCGGCGAAGGAAACCGTCCCGATGCATTCAGCTTGCTTTTACTCGAAGATGGCATGGAGGGTTTCGAACACTCGAATACATTAGACAAAATGGGTTTGCGCGGCCACGACACCGCAGAGCTTTCATTTAATGACGTCTTTGTGCCCGACTCAAATCTCATCGGAGGCGCTGAAGGTCATGGTTTTATACAGATCATGAGAAACCTGCCACTAGAGCGATTGTCGATAGGAGTTGCGGCTGCCGCGGCAGCTGCAGCCGGATACAAGTGGACTCTAGACCATGCTAGAGCTCGCGAAAGTTTTGGTAAACCCATCATCAACTTCCAAAACACATATTTCAGACTGGCAGAAATGGAAACCACGGTTGATGCTTTGTGGGCATACGTAGATCGCGGTTTAGAGCTATACAGCCAAGGTCGGTTGACACCCGAAGAAGCAGCAAAAATTAAATTTTGGGCAACCGAACGAGAATGGGAAGTCTTAGATCAGGGCGTTCAATTGCACGGCGGTTACGGGTATATGAATGAATACCCGATCACTCGTGCTTTTGTTGACGCTCGTGTACATCGTATTTATGGTGGCACAAACGAGATCATGCGTGAGATTGTCGGCAGAAATATTATTAAAAACGCTTAATTAGCCAGGTAAAGCGTCGAGAATGGCGTCACGTAGTTGCGTCGGCGCCTTCTCCTCACACCCTCGCTGCACTGCTTCAGTTAGTGCTTCACAAACACGTTTTTCTTCATTACACTCTGCGCATTCTGCAAGATGCTCTCTGATTGGTTTAGACTCTTCGGCGCAAAGTTCATCGCGTAGAAGGTCTTCAAGCCTGCTAGTGGTTTTTTCGCAGTTATTTTGTTCAGCGGTGTGCTGGCAACCGCAATTACAGTCTGATTTAGTACACGTACAATCAACCATTTTCACACCATCCTAATTTTATTGTTATTTCTTAATTTCTTCATTGATCACAAACCCCTGTTCAGCAGCGTATCCGCTTAACATTTCACGGAGTTGCCGTCTGCCCCGATGCAACCTACTCATAACTGTTCCCGGTGGAGTATCCATAATCTGAGCTATCTCTTGATAGCTGAAACCCTCTACGTCAGCCAGATAAACAACCATCCGTCGATCTTCAGGAAGATCGTTTAAAGCCTCTGTAACGATACTAGAAGGCGTTCGGTCTAACGCTTCTGCCTCAGCAGATTTTGAGCTCATTGCCGTTGTCGAGTTAGCTCCAGCAAGTTGCCAATCTTCCAAATCATCGGCTGTAGCTAAATAGGGTTCACGTTTTTTCTTTCTATAAATATTTATATAGCTGTTTGTCATTATGCGGTAAAGCCAGGCTTTTAAATTAGTTCCCTCTGTAAAACTCGAGAAACTTGCATAAGCTTTCAAAAAAGTTTCTTGCACTAAATCTTGTGCGTCTTGAGGATTCCTGGTCATTTTCATTGCAGCACCATAAAGCTGGTCTAGGTAGGGCAAAGCTTCGCTAGCGAAACGTTGCTTCAAAACCTTTTGACTGGGTTGTTCAAGCACAGTCATACGTTCTGGTTCTAAGGTCATAGTTGCTAACAATACAGCCCCATCCTTACAGTTATCAGTAATCCCAGCTAGAATTAACAACATATGCTTGAAGCAAAATATTCCCGAAACAATGATGACCTCACCAAAAAAGGTGTCACCCTCAGCAACCCCGAGGGTGAGCTATGGCCTGCGCCAGAAACACAATCACCCCTAGATGCAACCGTCGTGCTACCCGGATCTAAGTCTTTAATGGCACGTGAACTTGTGCTCGCCGCTATGGCAAATTCACCCAGTCTAATTCAGCTTCCGCTGGTCTCTCGAGACTCGCAGCTCATGATTGAAGCTTTAGAAGCTCTTGGAACCCGAATTGAGACGGCTGAAGATACACTTCTTGTTACTCCAGCGCCCGAGCTGCTTGGCTCTACTTCAATATCTTGCGGGCTTGCAGGCACGGTTATGCGCTTTATACCGGCGCTGGCTTGTTTAGCTTTAGGGCCAACTGTTTTTGATGGTGACTCCTACGCAAGGAAACGACCTATGCGTGGGGTTATTGAAGCACTCCGTGACCTTGGCGCTGACATTGCTGATGAAGGCCGTGGCGCTTTACCTTTTACTGTGCACGGTAACGGATCTTTAAAAGGTGGTTATGTAGAAATCGACTCTTCTGAGTCGAGTCAGTTCGTGTCTGCCCTCCTTCTTGCCGGCTCTCAATTTGAAGAGGGCGTTCATGTAAAGCACATCGGAGAGAGCCTTCCTAGTATCCCGCACATTGAAATGACCATCGAATGTTTAAGGCTTAGAGGTGTGAAGGTAACAAAGCCAGCAATTGGTGAGTGGCAGGTAAAGCCTGGTGCGATTTCTGGTCGGAACCTTGTGTTGGAATCTGATTTGTCTAATGCTGCGCCTTTTTTGGCGGCTGCTCTAGTCACTGGTGGTAAAGTAACGGTTCCAAATTGGCCAAATGAAACAACTCAAGTGGGAGATAAACTGAGAGACTTTTTGCCAAAATTTGGTGCCGAGGTAACATTCAGCAATGGCAATTTAACTGTGACAAGCGATGGGCACATTTCTGCTAACGACTTACATATGTCGGAGGCTGGAGAGCTCGCACCAACCATGATAGGTCTAGCTGCACTTGCTGACGGGCCGAGCACAATCACTGGCATCGGTCACATACGACACCATGAGACAGATCGCATCGCCGCTCTGGCAAATGAATGTCGAAAGATCGGTTGTGAAGTTGAGGAACTTGATGACGGACTGCGGATTGTGCCTCCAAACAAATATGTTGCTTCAGATTGGAATAGTTACGATGACCACCGCATGGCTACAACAGGGGCGCTAGTTGGTCTTCGAGTTCCAGGAACTCAAATAATCAATATTGAAAGTACCTCAAAAACCATGCCTAGGTTTACTGAAATGTGGAACCAGATGCTCGGCGTTCAAGAGAATCTTCCATAAAATGAGTTGGTTACCCTACACCGACGGTCTCGATGATTTCGAAGAGCCATACTCCGAGTATGCCGACCACCAAGTAAGAGAACGCCCCAACCCGAAAGCCAATAGACCTCGCACAAAACGTCGGCCTGATCATGACGAGGCTGTGACCGGTATGGTGATAGGTGTTGATAGAGGCAGATATTCTATTCTTCTCAAAACGGGTGGTAAAGAAGTCACGGTCACTGCCGCAAGAGCGCGAGAACTACACAAAACATCAATAGTCATTGGTGATCGCGTAGACCTAGTGGGTGATGTTTCTGGAGAAGAAGGTTCTTTAGCTAGAATCGTACGAATTCTAGACCGCGAGACTCTGCTACGAAGAAGCGCTGATGATACTGACAGAGTTGAGCGTGTGATTGTTGCTAATGCGGATCAAATGCTAATAGTTATTGCCGCTGCAAACCCAGAGCCGCGCGTGCGTTTGGTTGACCGATACCTTGTTGCTGCTTATGACGCAGGTCTTTCACCCATGATATGCGTCACCAAAACAGACCTCCAAGATCCAAGCGATTTCATTGAACATTTCCATGCTTTAGACATTCCTGTATTTTTTTCGAACCCTGACGGTTTTCCATTGCAACAGCTTAAATCAGCCCTAAGCGGTCATGAAACGGTATTTGTTGGTCATTCTGGTGTCGGTAAATCTACACTCATTAACGCTCTGGTACCCGAAGCAGAACGCGAAATAGGTGATGTAAACGTTGTTACCGGAAGGGGCAGACACACCTCATCATCTTCAGTTGCTTTTGCTATTAGAGACAGCAATAAAGAACGTATTGGTTGGGTCATTGACACTCCCGGAGTTCGGTCATTTGGGCTAGGACATGTTACGCAAGAGAGCATTTTGAAGGGTTTTAAAGAGCTCGATGAGATCATGCAGAATTGTCCAAGAGGTTGCACACACGCCAGAAATGCTCCCGACTGCGCCCTGGACGACGCAATCGAGAGCGCTCGCCTCGATGAAGGAGGAGCTGCACGTGTCAATTCTTTACGCAGGTTGTTGGAACTAAACGAATAAAATACATACCAACACTGACCATCTAGTCCAAACTGGTTATCTAAGGAGTAAAACTCAAACTTATGAGCAAAGAAAAAGTTGTTTTAGAAGTAGGTTCTGTAGCACCAAGCTTTGAACTTTTAGACGAGGCTGGGCAAAAGCACAAACTTAGTGATTACAAAGGCAAAAAAGTAATTATTTTCTGCTATCCCGCGGCGATGACACCAGGTTGTACGACACAAGCCTGTGATTTTCGTGACTCCATCGAACCGTTAAAAGAAGCGGGCTACGTTGTTTTGGGGCTTTCTCCGGACAAACCAGAAAAATTAAAGAATTTTATCGAGCGAGACAATCTCAATTTTACGCTCTTGAGTGACCCCGACAAAACAACTTTAGAAGCATACGGGGCTTACGGCGATAAGTCCCTTTACGGACGTATCAGTCGTGGTGTGATCCGCTCAACTTTTGTGATTGATTATGAAGGTAAAATTGAACATGCGCTTTACAATGTCAAGGCTACCGGACATGTAAGTAGGGTTAGAAGCCTGCTAGAAGTATAAAAGGATAGTCATAAACCACAATCTAGGCAGGTTGGTTTTAGCCGTTACTTCGCCTATTTGAATAGGCTAGCTAGTCAGCTTCTTCCTCTTCAGCCCAAGCTTTAGCCCGTTCTGCAAGCACCTCTGGGGCGCGTAGGGCTTCTTCACGGGTGTCAAAAGGGCCAACACGCTCCAAAGATAGAGATTGTTTCCCTTCTTCAACTTCACCTGTGCGGGAGTTCCACCAAAACTTCTGGCGAAGCTCGTCAACACCCTCTGTTGGTATATTGCTTTCTGGTGACACTTTCGCTCCTTTAGAAGTATTTTTATGAATGGGCCAGATCATACGCCGGGTTCTGTTCCTGCTTTTACTGCAGGTGACGGCCATCTATCTTGAAAAACTGTTACCAGTCTTTTCTAGCAACCTACCCGAAGGCTTAGCGGGAAGCCTCAACACCTTCTACATGGTCTTGCTCCGAACGAGGTTTACCTAGCCACCAGTGTCACCACCAGTGCTGGTAGGCTCTTACCCTACCCTTTCACCCTTACCCGAACATGTCAGGCGGTTTACTTTCTGTTGCACTTTCTCGCGGGTTTCCCCGGGTGGGCGTTACCCACCGTTCTTCCCTATGGAGCCCGGACGTTCCTCGGTGGGATCGCTCCCAACGCGGCCGTCTCACCAACCCATTCACATACGATTGTACTACGCTTACTCAGCTACTGACCATACCCGCGCACCAAAATGACACCGCTCACCGGACATAAATAAATCTCATCTTCCGGTGTGGCCTTGACTTGCGCGTAATCAGCGCTGTCTAATTCCATATTGCTACCACCAGAAACTCGTCCTTCGAGCTTTGCTGCACCCATACCGTAACGTTCTCTTGTGCGCTCATAGAGAGCTCTAAGATCGCCCTGAATTTCTGCTGCAAGGCCATCTCGTTCGTTCGTTAAACGAGCCTTCTTAGATGCCGCATCCTTTTCAGCGAGAACGACTGCTGCTTCAAGTTCTTGCTGTCTTGTTTCAAAGGCGGCAAGTTTTTCTTGGAACTCATTTTTTGTTGATTCCGCTTCTTCGGCAAGCTCCATCAGTTCGAGCTCACGATCCTCTAAAACTCGTGTTCTGTTGTTTAAGGTATCTAACTCTTCTTGCAAGGCAGAAGCTTCTTTAGCAGAAACGCTTTCTGCTAAACGACTGGTTGATCGTTTAATTCGCTCCCTAACGAGAACTACATCTGATTCAATTCGACTTATTTGAAGTTGCAGGTCTTCCAACGCTTTCTGCTTCTCAAAGAAATTGGTATGAGCCTCTCTGTGGCCTTCTTGAAGCTCCACTAACTTTTTCTTTTCTGGTAGCTGAGCTAACCGACGATCTAGTCTCAAAAGTTCAGTGTCGATCTCTTGAAGATCTATTAACAGGTGCTGCTGACGAATACTAGCCTTCATATCGTTTAGCCTACCCGGAAGATCCAGGGGTCAGTATTAATTTCGCTAACTCTAGTTTCAACTCCAGGAAGTTCTTCTTTAAGCTGTCTTGCTGCATCTTTTAACCACAGCGACTCGCTTGCCCAATGAGCAACGTCGATAAGCGCCGGTCCACCGTTTAAACTAGCCTGTTCCAAAGCCTCCTGGGCTGGGTGGTGTCTCAAATCAGAAGTAATATACACGTCAGATGACTGTACCTTCGGGTGGGTAAGAAGGCTGTCACCTGAACCGCCTAGCAGTGCAACCTTGTACACTGGTTTATTTTTTTGACCAGCCACCCTTGCTCCAACTGCAGTTTTGGGCAGTGCTTTCGTAAGTCTCAAAGCAAGATCCTCAAGCGTAATTTCTGCTTTCAAGTATCCGATTCTGCCTAATCCGCTTTTAGAATCCAGACCAGGCTCTATTGGTTCAGTATTAACGAGTCCTATCGCGTCAGCAATTGCATCAGAAACCCCGCCTACTGGCACATCAGCATTTGTATGGGCAGAAAGCAAAGCGCAGCGGTTCCTGATCAAATCGGCAATCAATGCTCCTTTATAAGTATCTTCGGCGACTGTGTGTATCCCACGCAACATCAGTGGATGATGAGTGAATATCAGATCTGCTCCCCAGTTGATCGCTTCAGTGACAGTGTCACGCACAGCATCAACAGCGAACAAAATTTTTTTTACTGGAGTTTCGTTACTTCCGACGGTTAACCCAACTCTGTCCCAAGACTCGGCGGCTTGCTCGGGCCAAAGTTTTTGTACCGTATCCCGAACGTCACTTAGTTTTATCAAATTTTGCATAAATTGAGCATACCTCTTCAATATTTCTCACGGACCGGCTTTACACTATTTCTGGCATACTGGAAAGAAATAAGTAGAATCACTTTTAGAGAAAAGGATCACACACAGCTTATGGCAAAGCACGCTGATACGTACTTAGCAGACTGGAACAAGAATCAAGAGCTTGCAGAGCTAATGATTCCAATGATCGGAAAGCTATACCGAGACCGAGACATCGTAATGAGTGTGCATGGCAGGCCTCTCGTAGGACAAAGTGCCGTTAACATTATTCGTGCTCACACTTATGCTCGAAAAATTGATGAACAGCCACTGCCTTTAATTGCCTCTCATGCAATAGTTGAAGCTTTAATTAAGATTCAGCCCGGACCCGTGTCTTTAGACCTTGCTCTTCTATCAGCTGCTTTCAAAAAATCAGGGTCTGACGATCTCACTTCGTTTTTAAGATCTGAACTAGTAGATGTAATTAATGAGAAACCAATCGAAGGTACCGATGTAGTTCTTTACGGTTTTGGTCGCATTGGGCGTCTACTAGCACGCATCCTTATTGATCATGCTGGAGGTGGCAATAGCCTTAACCTCCGGGCAATTGTTGTGCGCAAAGGTGCAGATAATGATCTACAGAAACGTGCGAATCTGTTACGCCGCGATTCAGTTCACGGTCACTTTAACGGTCAGATTTCTGTTGATGAAGAAAACGATCAAATATTGGCAAATGGTGTCAAAATTCAGGTTATTTATTCAAACGACCCTGCGTCTGTTGACTACACCCACTATGGCATATCTGATGCCATAGTTATCGACAACACCGGAATTTGGCGCGACCGCGAAAGCCTAGGCCAGCACCTTCAAGCAAAAGGTACAGCAAAGGTTATTCTTACAGCTCCTGGAAAGGGAGATCTCAAAAACATTGTTTATGGTGTAAATAACGACACTATTGATACATCTGATGATGTAATCAGTGCAGCTTCATGCACGACCAATGCCATCACTCCTGTTCTTAAAGTTATGAACGATACATTTGGTGTCGTACACGGCCACGTTGAAACAGTTCACGCTTACACTAATGATCAGAACCTGATCGATAACTTTCACAAGGGCGACCGCAGAGGGCGTGCAGCAGCTTTAAACATGGTTATTACTGAAACGGGAGCAGCTAGTGCCGTCGCGAAGGCACTTCCGGAGTTGGAAGGCAAACTTACTGGTAGTGCGATCCGCGTGCCAACCCCCAATGTTTCTCTTGCTATCTTAAACTTGAAACTTGAAAAAGAAACAACTAAAGACGAGCTGAATGGAATTCTTAAAGAAATTTCACTGACCTCGCCACTTCGCACACAGATCGATTATTTGGAGTCTCCTGAGGTTGTATCAACAGACTTCGTTGGGTCGAACCGCGCAGGCATCGTCGATGGCTTGGCAACGATAGTTACTGGTGACAGTTGCGTTCTTTATGTTTGGTATGACAACGAATACGGGTACAGCAACCAAGTAATCCGGATAGCAGAACAAATTTCAGGCACGCACCCAAAACAGCTTCCCGCTAGATAACCAAAGTAAGGAGACGGGAGAAATGGCCGAAAACATTATTATAGGTGTCGATGGTTCGGAGCAGAGTCGTGCTGCTTTGACTTGGGGCCTAGCGCGCGCAAACGAGCGAAAGGCGAACGTGGAATTGTTTCACGTTGCTGATGATTCGTTTTTATCAGAGAGTGTGGCTTTTCTGTCTGAAGCCCAGAAGGCATCAGAAGAGATGCTTGCTGCTGAACGAGACTACGCTAAGAGTATTGGATTCACAGGCAAGATAACAGGAACAGCCGTCGTTGGGCACCCCATCGTTGAGGTTGAAGTGGCTTCACGCAGAGCTGATCTGTTAGTTCTTGGGCAGCATGCGGGAAGTAAGTGGGCTGGATCGTTTTTTGGCACACGTGCGGTGAAAATTGCTGCTGTAGCTTACTGCCCGGTTGCTGTGATCCCGGAAGGCTATAAAACTGATACAGCTAACGGTGTAGTAGTGGGCATCGACGGCTCTGAAGCAGCTCAAGACGCTATAGCTTATGCTGCTGAAGAGGCTTCGCGGCGTGGCGTGCCTTTGACTGCCGTTTATGCATGGATGCCGCCCTTGACACCAGGATTAGAGTATCTATGGAGTGAGGAGTTAGTTGAGTCGCAACGTCTTGCTGCCGAGGAGGCAATTGCTATCGGTGTCGCGGGTCTTAGTGGACGCTACCCAGACCTTGAGATCAAAAGAGAAATAATTCAAGCCGCCCCTGTCGCCGCTCTTTTGCAAAGCGCAGAGGATGCTGAGCTTCTTGTTGTCGGCAGTCGTGGTCGTGGCGCCATTTCACGCTTGCTACTAGGATCAGTCAGTCACGGTGTGTTGCAGGCTCTTCCCTGCCCCGTTATTGTTACTCGTGACATTTAAACAGTTGCTGAGTGAAAGTGCATGATTGATGATGGTTACTAACTCAGAGCATCAAAAATCTTCTCTGAGTTAGTAACCATCAGTTCTATATAAGTGTCAGCTTCGCCGCCCGGAGGTGTCAATGATTCACTGTAGAGGGGAACGATCGTGATATCTAATCCGGTTTCTTTTACGACTGTTTCAGCAGATTTCTGCGATTGGGACGCATCTGTAAAAACAGCGTTTATACCAAGTTCTTTAAGAGTTTCAGCAACCAGCATTAACTCTGAAGCGCTAGTCTCGGCAAGAGTGCTACTTGAAGGAACTATGCTTCCAACAATTTCAAAATCATATTGATTTGCCAGATAAATAAAAACACGGTGTCCAGTCACCAACAACCTGCGTTCCTTAGGAATTGCTGCATAGGTTTCAGCTAGATCAGCATTCATACTGTGTAGCTTTTGCGTATATTCCTTAGCCTGAAGTTCGACTTTTTCAGTGTCTATGCCGGGAAGTTTTATGAGATGATCTTTGATTGCCTCGACTGCAATAACCATTCGCAGCGGGTCGTGCCAAAAATGCGGATCTAATGGTCCATGATCGTGATCATGATCATGATCAGCACTTTCATCATCGTCGTGCTCATGAGCATCATCATCTTCAGAGGTACCATAATACGTACTACTTGGTAGTGGGTCTATAAACTCTCCTACCGTTAATATTTCCAATCCGTCGCTCTTTGCCGATTTTAGGCTTGCAGCGAGACCCTCTTCTAAGCCCAAACCATTCTCAATTATGAGGTCTGAACTCATCATTTTAGAAATATCTTTTGTAGAAAGCTGGTAGTTGTGGGGATCACTACCTGCGGGCATCAGCACGTGGACAGTTCCCGCATTACCAACAATATTTTCAACTACATCTCCTAAAATACTAGTTGTCACAGAGATCACTGGCCCATCCATCTGGCTGTTTCCACCGTTCAAATCACCATCTTCGCTAGAGCAGGCAGCCAGGCTTCCAAACATTAGAAATAAACCAGTTATTGCAGACCATATCTTTAGGGATCGCCTGTTTTTTGGTTTGTAAATTGAGTTCATACACCCATCTTAATGATAATGATTATCATTAGCAAGTGGCTGGAGTTTTTACCCTACAATTTTTTTGAGCCCTAGCGACAAACCGAAAAACAGAACGGCCAGAAGCGCTATTGCCGGGCCCGCTGCGAGCCCTAAATGCCATGACACAAGCAACCCGACAGCCACAGACACAACAGAAACAACCGCACCTATAACGCTTATTTGCCACACGCTTTTCGCCCAGATCGCACCGGTGGCAGCCGGAGCTAATAGCATGCCAACCACCAGCAAGGTGCCAACAGCTTGGTAGGAAACAACAATAGTTACAGCTACACCCGCCATCAGCAAAGCTAAAGCTACTCCAGGCCGCAGACCCATAGTGTGAGCTATCCTTCTATCAAACGTTAAAGCAACAAAAGGTCTGTACCAAAGAATAAAAACGATAACAACCAATAAAGCGACCACAAAAATCAATAAGACATCAAACCAAGTCATTGCAAGAATGTCGCCAAATAAAATGGCGGTCAGGTTGATGGGCACACTTCGTGAAGCTGAAACTATTAGAACGCCCAAGGCGAGCATCCCCACAAACGAAATTCCTATTGCCGTATCACCGGCTATTCGCTTGCTTCTTGCCAACGATCCAACGCCAACAGCCATAGCACCGGCTGCTACTAGTGCGCCTAGCTGGCCCGGTAGGCCGAGCAAAACCGCCACCGCAACACCGGGTAGCATCCCGTGCGACATAGCCTCACCAAGAAAAGCCATACCTCTTAGAACCACCCAGGTACCAACGACTGCGCTTAAAATACCCACAATTACGCCGCCAATCAATGCACGTTGCATAAATTCTGCAGCAAAAGGTTCGAAAAGTGTTGCCATGGGGGTAGTATATATGCTTAATGAGAACTATTACCAATAAGCCAGCCGTAAGTATCAAAGATTTATCATTTTCAAGATCGTCTGTTCCGATACTTCAAAACCTCAACCTGCAAATCAACCAAGGAGAGCACGTTGCCCTCCTTGGTTCGAACGGAAGCGGCAAGTCAACCCTGCTTGAACTCATAATCGGCACCCTAAAAGAAGATTCTGGCATGATCACCCTAGCTGACAAGCAGATCGCTTTCGTGCCACAAAGAAGTGCTTTTAACGACTCAGTGCCGATGACAGTGCGTGATACCGTTGAAATGGGTAGGTGGGCTAAAAGCGGTAGCTGGAAACGACTCACAAGGGATGATAGAAAAATTGTTGACGAGCAGCTAAACCGTTTAGGAATCACAGAGCTGCAATCAAAACAACTCTCAGCACTTTCGGGAGGACAGAGGCAGCGAACTCTAATCGCCCAAGCATTATCACAAGAAGCGCCACTACTCATGCTAGACGAACCTGAGGCTGGTCTAGACGCCGATGCATCACGAATAATCAACGATGTTTTGAGACAAGAAGCCGCCAAAGGTGTGGCTGTAATTATAGCTACCCACGACTTAGGCTCAGCCAAAAACGCCACCCGTTGCGTTCTTTTGAGCCGTAAAGAACACGGAATAGTAGCCGACGGGCCACCGGAAGAAGTCTTAAACGATCAAATAATAGCTAGAACATTTACTGATTAAGTTTCTTTTTATTTGACATTTGTCGCTGTGAGCTAGCGATCATCAGTGAAGCGGCTACACCTGCAATCGCGCACACAAGCAACGTCAACCCGACAGCTTTTGTACTCATTATTCCTTGTAGAATTCCTGTAGCAGTAGCTGCCACTAATATCTGTATGGTGAGATTTGATGATCTGACCCAATCTTTTCTGGAGATAGCTGCTTTGAGCGAAAAGAACACCCAGAGAGCAGCTAGCACTAACACCAAAACAATGCTCAGTTGCAAACCAAAAACACCATTTTCAGTAATGTTTTTGCCAAACAAAGTTATGAGCTGCCTAACGTTAATCCACACTGCCCAGATAATCCCCACGAGCTCGATCAAGAGTGCACCCTGCATCACTCTCCACCAAACGCTTTGCTTATTTTCCATGTGTGTTCCCGTCTAAAATACCTGTAGTGCCTCAGCTATTCTCTCAGATTACGCAAAATTGGCACATATTTTATGTGAAAAGCGAAGAAACCCTTGATTTACTCTGCATAACGTGGGACTATATTGAACGTCGAGTTTCGCGCACACTGTCGTGGGCTTACTCAAAGTCACGAACAGTCGGCGATTTTATCGCCTTATCAACTCGTAGGAGAAAATTATGGATTGGCGCGAAAAAGCAGCATGTCTCACAGCAGACCCCGAATTGTTTTTCCCTGTCGGAAACACAGGCCCCGCAGTTGAACAAATCGAAAGAGCAAAATCCGTTTGTTCAAGCTGCCCTGTGACAGAAATGTGCTTACAATATGCAATGGAAACAGGTCAGGACTCTGGCGTATGGGGAGGCTTGAGCGAAGATGAACGTCGCGCTTTGAAACGTCGCGCGGCACGGGCTCGAAGAGCTTCTTAACAAACACCCTGAGATCTCATTAAAGGCGGAACCTGCTCCAAAGCGGTTCCGCCTTTATCTTTTTATAATCGAGTGTTCTAGTCGGTACCCGAGTCGAATGCAGCGCCAAGCCCCATTTTGTCGCCGGCTGCGTTAACTCCAGACACTGATTCAGCAATTTCTTCTGCACCGCCACTTTCAAGCTCCCCTACTAGCTCTGCAGTTGAGCCACCAACGAGACCAATACTCGCATACTGCTCAAGGCGTTGTCTGGAGTCAGCAATATCAAGATTGCGCATTGTTAGCTGGCCGATACGATCTTGCGGACCGAATGCCGCATCTCCGACTCTTTCCATAGACAGCTTCTCAGGGTGATAGCTTAGATGAGGTCCGGTGGTGTTGAGGATCGTATAGTCATCACCGCGGCGAAGCCTTAAAGTAACTTCACCTGTTATTGCCGAACCAACCCAACGTTGGATCGATTCGCGTAGCATAAGTGACTGCGGGTCTAGCCACCGACCTTCGTACATAAGCCTGCCCAGCCTGCGACCTTCATTGTGGTAGGTAGCGACTGTATCTTCATTGTGGATCGCGTTTAACAGACGTTCATAAACAATATGTAAAAGCGCCATACCTGGAGCTTCGTAAATCCCTCGTGACTTAGCTTCGATGATGCGGTTTTCAATCTGGTCAGAAACCCCAAGACCGTGTCTGCCGCCAATGGCGTTTGCTTCAAACACCAAAGCAACAGGATCATCATAAGTGACACCGTTTATAGCCACAGGCCTACCAGCTTCAAAAGCAACAGAGACTTCTTCAGTGATAACTTCGACATCTTCACGCCAAGCCGCGACCCCCATTATAGGTTCAACAATGTCTAAGCCTGTGTCTAAGTATTCTAAGGCTTTAGCTTCATGGGTCGCTCCCCAAATATTTGCATCGGTCGAATAAGCTTTTTCTGATGAATCACGATAAGGGAAGCCTCGCTCAACCAGCCATTCGCTCATTTCTTGACGCCCACCAAGCTCTTCCACGAACTCTTCATCAAGCCAGGGCTTATAAATTCTAAGTTTTGGGTTGGCTAACAGCCCATAGCGATAAAAACGCTCAATATCATTACCCTTGTAAGTAGATCCATCCCCCCAAATGTCCACTCCGTCTTCTTTCATAGCACGTACAAGTAGCGTGCCAGTAACAGCGCGGCCCAAAGGTGTCGTGTTGAAGTAGGTTTTACCCCCTGAACGCACATTAAATGCACCACACTGTAAGGCGATTAAGCCTTCCTCTACAAGAGCTTGCTTTGCATCTACCAGACGAGCAATTTCCGCACCGTATTGGCTGGCTCTCGAGGCTACTCCTTCGATATCCGGTTCGTCGTACTGCCCGATATCGGCAGTGTATGTGCACGGAATTGCTCCCTTTTCGCGCATCCATGCAACAGCACAAGAAGTATCGAGACCGCCAGAAAAAGCAATCCCGACTCGTTCACCAATAGGAAGATTAGAAAGAACCTTAGACATACCAACTATCTTACGAGAAAACTTTCAGTCTCTCTGACCAGGAAGCTCTTTTCCGTACCAAGCTTCGATAATTGCTCGTGATATAGAGCCGCCTCCAGGAACTAAAATTTCACCCGAAATGATTGCTGATTTCAGTTCGTCACGAGTAAACCAGCGCAGCTCCCGTATTTCTACTCCGTCAGGCTCTGTACTTTCTCCTTCTTTGGCTAGAGCGCTGAACCCCAACATAAGAGACGCAGGAAATGGCCACGGCTGACTTCCCAGATAACGCGGCTCGCTAACTGTGAGACCGGATTCTTCTTTTACTTCTCGCAAAACGGCCTGTTCTAAAGACTCTCCAGGGTCTACAAAACCAGCTATGAGTGAAAAGACTCGTTCATTCCATGCCATATTTGAGGCCAATAATAAACGTTCAGAAGCGTCGGTCACAGCTACTATGATCGCTGGGTCAGTACGCGGAAAATGTTCACTGCCGTCAGCATCGTCAACTCGAACCCAACCACCTTTAGCTTCATTCGTGCGATGTCCTGTGCGAGGTGAAAACTGATGAGCTTTGTGCCAGTTTGCTAACGCAACCGCACGTGTCAATAAGCCCGCATCAAGTGGATTCAAAGTATCAGCTACGCTTCGCAGGCTGAGCCACTCTCCGATAGAGAATTTTTCGGTTTCCGATGGTTCTAGCATGATTGCTAGAACCGGCACCCTCTTTGCGTCTTGGGTTTGCGGTTCAAATCCAGCCACGCTGATACCATCATCGGGAATCCCTTCAGACTCAAACACTCGCCCAAGATAGAGTTGAATCCGGTTTTTTGCCACCTGTTCCCCGATAGAATGCTCAATTTCTTGTGTGCTCAATAAGGCGAGCCTTCCGTCGGCATCGACCATTGCTCGATCTCCCTCGAGCAAGAGAACCAGCGTTTCTAATCTCTGCCACAGCTCACCAGTAAGTTCTACCTGATCATGATCAGAGTGATCAACATTAAGAATCTCTACAGCAGAGCCTATTTTTAGCGTGTTAGGCAATTCATACCAGTTCATGATTATCAGAAAACCAACAGCCTCTTAACCGTCATAGTTACGCGGATCAGGGCCATAGTTTGTACCAGATTCTAAAGAATCAATTGTGCTTACTTCTTTTTGCGAAAGTGAAAAGTCAAAAATCTCAAAGTTTTCTTTCATGCGCGACGTGTTGACTGTTTTTGGAATAATAATGTGCCCGTGCTCAATGTGCCAACGTAAAACTATTTGAGCCGGAGTCTTGTTGTAGACGGCGGCCGCTTCTAAGATCTCGGGTTTTTCAAGAAGGTTGCTTTTCATCTGCGCTAGTGGTCCCCAAGACTGTGTAGCGATTCCCTTTTCGCGGCAGTAAGCCACCAATTCGCTCCTTTGATGCTCTGGATGAAGCTCAATTTGGTTAACTGAAGGTACAACACCAGTCTCACTGATAATCATTTCCAAGTGCTCTATCTCAAAGTTACACACGCCGATTGATTTTGCGGCACCGCTTTCAGCTATTTCAATAATGCCTTTCCAAGCGCCAAGTGCAGAGCTGCGCTTGGGGAGTGGCCAGTGCAAGAGGTAAAGATCTACATAGTCGACGCCAAGCTTGTCTAAACTTCGCTGAAACCCGCCATGTGGGTCAGTTTGGTCGCTGTTTGCAAGTTTCGTAGTCAGGAAAATATCGCCACGTTTCAACCCTGACTTAGATAATGCTAAACCTACTTGTTTTTCATTGTCATAAACTGTTGCAGTGTCAATATGTCTGTAACCTGTTTCAAAAGCGTTTAAAACAGCATCTTCACACTCGTCTTGTGACATCAAAAAAGTGCCCAGTCCAAGCTGAGGAATTTTGTTACCATCATTAAGTTCAATCATCGGAATATTTTTTTCAACCATATTTACACTCTACTCGCGACATAATTAACTATCGAGATAATGGGAGTGTATGTTTAACATTGATTTTCCTTCTGAGTTGCCAGTCAGCCAGCACCGTGAAGAAATAATCACGGCGCTAAAGAAGCATCAGGTTGTAATAGTTGCGGGAGAAACAGGCTCTGGCAAAACAACCCAATTGCCAAAAATTGCTTTGACGATCGGCCGCGAGCGCATCGCACACACCCAGCCACGTCGAATCGCGGCGAGGGCAGTGGCTGAGCGGATAGCTGATGAACTCGGTAGCGACCTAGGCAGCACTGTCGGCTACCAGGTGAGGTTCACCGATCGAGTCTCTAAAGACACAAAAATTCGATTAATGACAGACGGAATTTTGTTGGCTCAGATTCATAAAGATAGAGATTTGAAACGCTACGACACCATAATAATTGATGAGGCTCACGAGCGCAGTTTAAATATCGATTTTTTAATTGGATATATAAAAAGACTTTTGCCTCGGCGCCCGGACTTGAAGGTGATAATTACCTCTGCAACTATTGATCCTGAGTCTTTTGCACAACATTTTGCAGATGAAACTGGAACTCCTGCGCCAGTAGTCGAGGTTTCAGGTCGCACCTACCCAGTTGATATCCGATATGAACCCCTTGAAGATGAAGATATGTTTTCAGGTATCCAACGTGCGGTTCGCTCTCTTGAACGTGAAGGGCAAGGAGATATCCTTGTGTTTCTTTCAGGCGAGTCAGAAATCAAAGATGCGGCGGAAGCGCTTCAAGGTGAATCTTTTGGAAAACTCGAGATTCTTCCCCTTTATGGAAGGTTAAGCGCTGCTGAACAACATCGAGTCTTTGGTAAATCGGCTCCGGGTAAACGCAGAGTTGTTCTTGCAACTAACGTTGCTGAGACTTCATTAACTGTTCCGGGAATTAAATATGTAATTGACGCTGGTTTTGCTCGCGTCTCTAGGTGGAGTGCTCGTAGCAAAGTACAGCGGTTGCCGATCGAAGCGATATCTCAAGCAAGCGCCAATCAGCGAGCTGGTAGGGCTGGTAGATTAAGCCCGGGCATTGCGATCCGACTTTATAGTGAAGATGATTTTAGTTCAAGGCCTGAGTTTACCGAACCAGAGATTTTGCGTACCGGTTTAGCTGCCGTCATTTTGCAGATGATGAGTTTGGGTCTTGGAGACATCATGAAATTTCCATTTTTGACGCCTCCCGATAAACGCGGAGTTTCTGCAGGTCTACAACTTTTATCTGAACTTGGTGCAGTACGTGACAAAAAAATCACACGTGTTGGCCGTGATATTTCTAAACTGCCCATTGAACCTCGTTTTGCGCGGATGATAATTGAATCATTTAGACATAATGCTTTAACACCGGTTACGGTTATCGTTGCAGGTTTAACCATTCAAGATGTGCGAGAACGCCCAGAAGAAGAGCGTGCGCGAGCTGACCAGTTGCACTCTCGTTTCAATGATCCTGAGGGCGATCTAATTACACTTTTGAACCTGTGGAATTATCTTTCAGATAAACGTGCTGAACTTTCTGGAAGCGCTTTTCGGAGGCTTTGCCGTTCCGAATTTTTAAACTATATGAGGGTGCGTGAATGGGCAGATCTAGTCCGCCAACTTTCGCATGCGGCTGATGGCATTAGTCGCAGTAAAACCGCTACGAATTTGGATCATAAACTTGGCGGATCTTTAGCACCTGCTGAAGCGATTCATCGTTCAGTGCTTGCAGGTTTGCTATCTCACTTAGGGCTTCGTGATGACACCCAAGCTATGCAACTGAAGAGTGTTGCAAAGCAGGGCTCTTCGCGTCGACGAGCCAGCCAAGAATACCTTGGTTCCCGTGGCACAAAATTTGTGCTCCACCCTGGTTCTGTTCTTTCTAAAAAGCCACCAGAGATGATTATGAGTGTTGAACTCGTAGAAACTTCAAGACTATTTGCTAGAGGGAATGCTGTTGTTGATCCTGCTTGGGCTGAAGACATTGCTGGAGATTTAATAAAGCGTCACATTAGTGAACCTCATTGGCAAAAAAGCCGTGGAGCTGCGATCGCTTACGAGCGGTTGACACTATTTGGAATCCCCATTGTCGAACGTCGTGCCATCCAATTATCTAGTGTGGATGCTGAGCATGCTAGAGAACTTTTCATAAGACATGCACTTGTCGATGGTGAATGGGATTCACATCACAAGTTCGATCGCGCTAACTGGCAGTTGAGACGCGACCTTGAATCGCTTGAAGCTCGTAGCCGAAGGCGGGATCTTGTCGCTAATGATGACGTTATTTATGACTTTTATGACGCCCGGATCCCTGCTGGAACAGTTTCACAGCGCGACTTTGAAGGCTGGTGGAAGAAAGCCTCTAAACAGAGTCCTAGACTTCTACATTTACGTAGAGAAGACCTGCTTGAAACTGAAACAGAAGCTACCGATGAATTCCCAAGAGTGTGGAGTTTTGGAGATCAAAAGCTCAAACTAAAATATCGTTTTGATCCAACAGCTGAAGACGATGGCGTCAGTGTAATGGTTCCTTTACCACTGTTACCACGACTAGAAAACACAGATGTATCCGCTCTTGTACCGGGACTTCGTTCCGAACTGGTTGAAGCTTTGATCCGTTCACTCCCAAAGAATATTCGCAAACATGTGGTTCCTGCGGCAGAGTGGGCAAAAAAATTAATTCAAGAGATCTCTCCAGAACTGAATGAGCAGCTTGCCCAAGAAAACACAAAAGATGCAAAGGGTGCCCTCCACGAATCTTTAACCACACTATTGGCTCGTGCAATCCAGCGCGCAACAAGTCAGATTGTTCAGCCACAAGACTTCGACTTAACTAAAATCCCTAATCATCTGAAACCCACTTTTATAGTTATTGATGAGAGGGGTAAAAAAATAGCCTCTTCCCGTTACGTTGACGATTTAAAATCACAGTTCAAAGATCAGGCCTCTAAGCATGTGGCAAGGGTGTCTGTTAAGCAACAGTTTAAAAACACCCTAGAAAAATCTGGTCTCACGAAATGGGATTTTGGTGATCTCCCCGAATATGTCGACACAAAATATGATTCACGTGGCGGTGCCGGAACGGTTAGAGCTTATCCCGCACTCTTGGATAAACGAACTCATGTTGATCTTGTGCTTGTATCCGATCGCGGCATTCAGTCTAAAACACATATGAAAGGGGTCGAACGACTGCTACTTTTGAGCGCTCCCAATACTTCAAATTATTTAAAAGATTATTTAAGCAATGAAGAGAAACTGCTTATTGCAGGTGGCCCGTTTAGAAGTTTAGATGAGGCGCTCAACGAAGCACTTTTGTTGACCGCGCAACAGGTTATTGGCGAAGGAAAACTGATTTGGTCGCAGAGCCATTTCGAGTCACTTGCTGATGACTATGCAAAAGCCAGTATTGATTCTGTGTATGCGAACATTGCTCTTGTAACAGAAATTTTACGGCAGGCAAAGCTGGCCAGGAATGCGATTGAAAAGGCTACATCTATGGCTACTCTGCACCAAGTTAGAGATGCAAAAACACAACTAGACGCGCTGTTGCATCCAAAATTCATTTCAGGAACAGGAGCAAAACGCCTGGAACGACTTCCGGTTTATATAAATGCAATAAACCACAGAATCACAGAATTACAGAATCGAGTGGGCAAAGACCGGGTGTGGCAAAACGAGATAGATGAAACCATCAAACTGTTTAAAACTTATGGTGGGTCCATTCCGCTCAGTCCAGACGCAACATCCCCTCTCGTACGTGCTCGCTGGTTGATTGAAGAATACCGCATCAGCTTATTTGCACAACATCTTGGCACCAAAGATAAAGTTTCTAAAAAACGAATTGCGCAAGTTTTAGAGGAGTCTTAAAAGCATTTGAAAATTAAAGCTCTTTTTGCACATTCGCTTAAGAATTAGGCTCTAGAATCTGTTCGTGGGAGTTTTTCGAGATTTACAGCGCACGCCGGGTGTCTTTAGAATACTTATTTCTCAACTCACGGCGAAGTTTCCGATCGGAATGCTCTCGATCGTGATTATGCTTCACGTTGAAAAGATTTATGGAGACTACACTTCAGCGGGTTTAATTCTAGCTTTCGCGAGTGTTGGACAGGGTATCGCCGGCCCTTTAACCAGTAGATGGATGGGGCACTGGGGTATGCGACCGGTGCTTATTCTTACAAGCACAGTCAGCGCATCAGCAATGACAGCCATCGCTTTATTGTCGGTTCCGTTAATGGTAATAGCGGTTTTAGCTCTGATTATGGGGCTTACGACTCCACCCGTTACATCTTCTGTACGCACGATCTACCCTAAACTTGTTCCCGGTCGTCAAATCGCACCACTTTTTTCGCTTGATGCCGCGCTTCAAGAAGTTATCTGGATCGTCGGACCGGTATTGGCGGTCTTCCTTTCAGCAACTATCTCCACAGAGGTCGGTCTTTTAACGGCTGTAGGGTTCATGATTCTAGGTGGAGCCTGGTTTATTACAGCTCCTGAGCTTGGTAAAGTTCGCATACCTAAGTCACGCCGAAGATTAGGAGCGGTATTAACACGGCCCACCGTTTTAATCTCCACTCTGATTGGATTCTTTTTTATCGCTTCATTTGCTGCTCTCGAAATATCAATCGTGTCTATATTTGGTCATGATGGTGTTGAGTCCGGTATCGTGCTAGCCTTCTTCGCCCTCGGGTCTCTAGTTGGCGGTGTAACAATCGGTCGACGGGAACCTAGTTCTTGGTCTCTTGCTCTGAGATCAACGGGAATACTCGCCGGGATTTCTTTAACTCTTTTCAGCCCAAACATTTGGTGGCTAAGTTTCGTTTTGTTTCTTGGTGGCATTGGTACAGCACCCATGTTTTCAGCTCTTTTCACCATGGTTTCGTCAACCGTCAAATTTTCAGAAACAGCCGAGTCTTATGGTTGGTTGCAAACCGGCCACTTGATAGGAGCTGCTATCGGATCTGCCCTCGCTGGTGTAGCAATCGATGCTTTCGAATCAAATGGTGGAATCGTCATTTCAATTTTGTTTCTGCTTGTGACAGTGTTTCTGTCTGTCATAACCAGCAGGTGGATTCCAGATCTGCGTGGCAGAGATGCCTCCCCGATTCCTGACACCGACCCAATAATGATGCCTGAAACTCTTTAAACGTTCCACCCTTTATAGAGACAAAAGACTCCTTCTGCGGGTATAGTGATTGGTGATTGGTGAATTCTCACCGACAAAAAATGATTAAAAACCGGTTGATAAAACCGGTGATAAAACTAATGTCCCAAAGGAGTGTTCATGGCCAGTAAATATGCCGTAATAAACCCTGCAACCGGTGAGCTTATCAAGTCCTACCCAGAAGCGACAGACGCTCAAATCGAAGAGGCTATGGCTTCGGCACAAAAGGCTTACAAAGAGTGGGCTCGCAATACAACCGTTGCTGAACGCGCAGCACTCGTTCAACGAGCAGCAGATCTGCATCTTGAGCGCAAAGAAGAGCTCGCTGCAATCATCAACCGTGAGATGGGCAAGCCCATGGATCAGTCAATAGGTGAAGTTGAGTTCTCCGCAGAAATCATGTCTTACTACGCCAAAAATGGCGAAGAGTTCCTTAAGGACCAAGAGCTACATACTGAAGACGGACAGCGCACCTTCGTGCGTCGTCAGGGTGTTGGTGTGCTCCTTGGAATAATGCCATGGAACTACCCTTACTACCAGGTTGCACGTTTTGCAGCACCTTACATCATCGCTGGTAACACGATCATTCTAAAACATGCCAACCAGACACCTGAATCAGCCGCTGCTATACAGCAGATCTATCTTGATGCAGGGCTTCCTGAAGGCGCTTACGTTAATGTTTATGCAACACACGATCAGGTCTCAACAATGATCAACGATGACCGCATTCAAGGCGTTTCACTGACAGGTTCAGAGCGTGCGGGAGCGATAGTGGCCGCGCAAGCCGGTAAAGCTCTTAAGAAGTGTGTACTTGAACTTGGCGGCTCAGATGTTCTTCTGGTTCTCGACACTGACGATCTTGATGCTGCAGTTGAAAATGCGGTTGGTGGTCGTATGGAAAACAGCGGCCAGGCTTGCAACGGCTCAAAACGCATAGTTGTAATGGACAAATACTTTGACGAGTTCAAAGAAAAGTTCCTGAAAGCAATGGCTGACCTTAAGTATGAGGCTGAAGATTTCGGCCCTCTCTCTTCAGAATCAGCAACCGAGACACTTACATCACAGGTGGGCAAGGCAATAGAGCAGGGAGCTGAGGTGTTGGTTGGAAATAACACCCCTGAAGGCAACCTGTACGCTCCAACAGTTCTTGGCGGAGTTGAACCATCGATGGACGTATATAAGGAAGAATTATTCGGTCCGGTAGCGCAGCTTTACAAAGTATCAAGCGACGAAGAAGCAATCGAACTCGCAAACTCTTCGCCTTACGGGCTCGGTTCTGTTGTGCTCTGTGATGACCATGATCGTGCAATCGAAGTAGGCACGAAACTTGATGTTGGCATGGTCTTCATTGGTGGAGCTGGTCTCGACGCGGCAGACGTACCATTTGGTGGCGTTAAGCGCTCCGGTTATGGCCGAGAGCTTGGCCCTTTCGGTATCGAAGAATTCGTTAATAAGAAAGTTTTCCGCTTCAGCGCGTAAACACTCATATCACCTAGTTAGTCCTCCTCAGTAAAAATGGGGTGGAGAGTAGCTTAAGCCATTCCTCAAAGTCATACTGAACTATTCAGTCTATATTTGTGGATCAGTTAACTCTCCACCCCATTTTTATTATCTTTAATAGACCTGCTCTTCAAACATAAAACTATTTTTGTTGCAAAGAAGATATACAAATCTAGTTGTTTCTTCCACGCAAGCCGGTTTTTTCCGCTAGTATCAACTCTCAGAGTTCAGCGTCGAAACATATTCTTTGGCGCTTCACCCCTGCTTGGAGGTTAAGTGAATTTAATATCAATAAGCACTGCTAAGCGCACAAAATCTGTGGGCATTTGGCTTGCTCTAGCTACGCTATTAGCGTTACTGACCGGTGTTTTCTCTGTGCACCCTGCACACGCAGCAGAAAATTGCGTCCCAGACTCCGAGACCGCATGCGTAGAAGGCATAATAAGAACCAGTGATAAAGAACCCGCCGCCGGTGTGGAGCTTTCTTTAAACGGACCCTCTGGGGAGGCTACAACGCTTTCGGGCGAAGATGGTCGGTGGTCATTTCCTGTCAATGTACCTGGCAGCTACGAAGTTACACTCAATGTTGAGACTCTTCCAGAAGGCCAGTTCATTTCTCAAACAGACGTTCGGCAAATTGAAGTTGACCTTGGCAAAAAGGGTGCCGCACTTTTTCCTTTAACAGCTGACGAGTCTGCAGCGGCTGAAGCCGGTGGTGAAGTAGTTTCAACCAGCAAGGGTTCGAACCAATTTTCTTGGCCCAGATTCTGGCAACAATTTGTTTCTGGTATCCGAATGGGACTTCTAATTGCGCTAGCCTCAGTGGGCCTATCACTGGTGTTTGGAACGACAGGGATAAGCAACTTCTCGCAGGGTGAAATGGTTTCATTCGGAGGTCTTTTAGCAGCAACATTCATGACGCTCATAGGAAATCTGATCGTTGCAGGAATATTAGCAATACTTGCTGCGGCACTCTTCGGTTATTTCCAAGATGTGCTTATGTGGAAGCCATTACGCAAACGCGGCTTAAGCCTGATGCAGCTCATGATCGTTTCCATCGGACTTTCTATATTCATGCAATTCACCTTCCAGTTTTTCTACGGTGGTGGAGTTGTTAGCGTCGGTGCTCCTAGGCCCGAAACTGTTGAGTTTTGGGGCATCACACTAACCACATACTCAGTATTTGCGATGATTGTGTCAATTGTTGCGATTGGAGCTGTTGGTTACGCACTGATGTACACTCGATTCGGTCGAGCAACAAGAGCTATTAGTGACAATCCGCCACTAGCCAAGGCCTCAGGCATAAACGTTGACAAAGTCATCCGCATCGTTTGGATTGTTGGTTCAGGTCTCGCAGGTCTAGCGGGCGTTTTTTTCGCCCTGATCTTCAATGGGATCACCTGGTTTACAGGCGGCCAGATGCTCCTGCTCTTCTTTGCAGCGGTTACTCTTGGCGGTTTAGGAACGGCTTTCGGAGCATTTGTTGGCTCGATGATCATTGGTCTTGTAGTTGAGATGACCAATATTTGGTTACCAGGAGATTTGAAATTCGCCACGGCACTATTCATCTTGATTCTTATTTTACTAGTTAGACCACAAGGCTTGTTCGGTCGTAAAGAACGGATTGGCTAGGAGTATACACAATGGATTTTCTAACAACTCTTTTACAGGTCGCAATTTCACCAACCACCATTGCCTTTGCGCTGGCTGCTATTGGACTGAACATTCACTTCGGTTACACAGGACTGATGAATATGGGCCAGGCGGGCTTCATGCTAGTCGGAGGTTACGGATTTGGAATTTCTGTCGCCCAGGGTTTAGGATTTTGGCCAGCTCTGTTGATATCAATGCTCGCTACAACCCTATTCGCGATTCTGCTAGGTATACCAACGCTTAAACTCCGTGGCGACTATTTAGCAATCGTGACAATATCTGCAGCCGAGATTTTTAGAATGATCGGTAAAATGGCGATGCTCCAAAACGTCACTGGTGGCCCTACTGGCCTGCCGGGCAGGGAGTTTCGGACCGCTTTCACAGGGCTCTCGCCACTACCTGACGGGCAAACAACCATTTTAGGTCTGACCTATTTGAACAATGGTATTGATGACTGGTGGACCCGCTTAGCTGGTGGTTTTTTAGTTATCCTCTTCATTTTTATTACTTGGCTTTTGATTCGTAGCCCCTGGGGTCGCGTACTAAAGGGGATTCGCGAAGATGAAGATGCAGTGCGTAGCCTTGGTAAAAGTGCATACTCATACAAAATGCAAGCATTAATCATCGGTGGAATCATGGGTGGTTTCGGGGGCATCTTCCTTTCTTTGCCCGGTTCGCTACACCCCGACGCTATGGGGCGACCTACTACATTCAACCTTTGGATTATCGTGCTTCTCGGAGGAGCAGCGACAGTTTTTGGTCCAGTTTTAGGTGCACTCATTTTCTTCATTACACGCATACTCATCATCACTGCGGCAAATGCTTTTATTCCTGATTCGATGCTCGGTGCCCAGCAAACTGAACAGTTTGCTTGGTTGCTCATAGGTTTGGCACTTATTTTCTTAGTAGTTTTCAGGCCTCAAGGAATACTCGGAGACAAGAAGGAGCTTTCGTTCAATGTCTAAAGATCCCAATTACCCTTACGACCGTCAAAAACTCCGTGAGACACTCAACCAGCTTGAGCAGGTTCCTGGCGTTTCAAAACCTGACTCGATTTTAACCGTTGACAACATTGAACGTCGATTTGGTGGGCTTAACGCCGTCGATGTTAACCATCTAGAAGTTCAAAGGGGTGCGATCACTGCTCTAATCGGACCCAACGGAGCCGGTAAAACAACTTTTTTCAACCTGATTACTGGCTTTGATCAGCCTTCTAACGCACCTTCGCTGTTTGGAAGTGGCGACGCGAAGTGGAGCTTTAACGGTAGAGATCTTGGTAAAACGGCTGCGGCAAAAGTTGCTAGAGCGGGTATGGTAAGAACATTTCAGTTGACCAAAGCCCTCTCTCGCATGACAGTGCTTGACAACATGCTTATCGGTGCAAACAATCAGCCTGGTGAAAACCTTTTCGTTGGGCTGATCCATCCGCTTTGGAAGCAACGCGAAAACGAAAATATCGAAAAAGCTAAAGAACTACTCGTGCGTTTTAAGCTAGATGAAAAAATTAATGACATGGCTGGCGATCTTTCTGGAGGGCAGAAGAAGCTACTAGAAATGGCACGTGCATTGATGTCTGACCCAGCCATGATTATGCTCGACGAACCCATGGCTGGTGTAAACCCCGCTTTGACACAAAGCTTGTTGGGACATATCCAAAACCTGCGGGACGAGGGTACAACAGTTCTGTTTGTCGAACACGATATGCACATGGTGCGGCACATTTCAGATTGGGTTGTGGTGATGGCGCAGGGCAAGCTAATTGCAGAGGGGCTGCCAGAAGACGTAATGAAGAGCCAGGCGGTTGTCGATGCTTACTTAGGAGCCCACCACGACCGTGACCTTGGCGACGATGCTGCCTTAACGACTGGCATTATGACATCGATTGCAAACGAAGCAGAACTAGAAGCTGGAAGGAATAACTCATGAGTACCGATAAACAACTTGTAGTTCGTGCTGACAATCTAGTTGCTGGATACCTGCCCGGAATCAATATTCTTAATGGCTGCAGCCTTGAAGCGTACCAGGGCGAACTAATCGGAATCATTGGCCCAAACGGAGCAGGCAAGTCCACTCTTTTGAAAGCAATTTTCGGTTTGGTAAACATCCGCGAGGGCACGGTTACCCTAGACGGCGAAGATATAACAAATAAACCCACCAACACTCTTGTTGAAGCGGGGGTTGGCTTTGTACCACAAAATAATAACGTCTTCCCTTCTCTCACCATCGAAGAGAACCTACAAATGGGCCTTTTTTTAAAACCCAGATTGTTTGCTGAACGGATAGAAGAAATGTGGGAGCTCTTCCCCATGCTCGCCGAACGCAAACGGCAACGCGCTGGTTCACTTTCCGGCGGTGAGCGGCAATCCGTTGCTATGGCAAGAGCATTGATGATGAATCCTAAAGTTCTGCTCCTAGACGAACCAAGCGCAGGTCTTTCTCCGGTGCGCCAGGACGAAACTTTTATACGCACCAGACAAATCAACAAAACGGGTGTGACAATCATTATGGTTGAACAAAACGCTCGCAGATGCTTGCAAATTGCTGACCGTGCTTATGTTTTGGATCAGGGTCGCAACGCACACGAAGGCCCCGGGCGTGAACTTGCCAACGATCCGAAAGTGATTGAGCTTTATTTAGGAACCCGTGCAGCT
>DATJCC010000079.1:0-5034 GCA_035514995.1 Microbacteriaceae bacterium | reverse complement strand
TTCGAGGTAGCGCCTCCAAGAAGTAGGTTTCCCAAAGCTTTCAAACCGAGCATGCCGAGGCCACCGAATATTGATCCGTATAAAAGCCGACGAAAAGGAATATGAACCTCAGCTAAAAAGCGGTGGATGCCCATGATAATCAACACGTCAAGCACAAACATTGCGCCGTAGCGGAGTGTTACACCAAGTCCACCCACAAACCAGTTCTCTTCACTCACCCCGAGCGCCTCCAAAACCCATGAAAAAAGACCGGAGCTTACAACTGTCAGAGCGGCA
This sequence comes from Microbacteriaceae bacterium, assembly GCA_035514995.1. Taxonomy (GTDB): domain Bacteria; phylum Actinomycetota; class Actinomycetes; order Actinomycetales; family Microbacteriaceae; genus Leucobacter_A. The sequence goes on along the minus strand of DATJCC010000079.1, from coordinate 4,758 downwards.
GAGAGTAGTATCGCCACGAAAAAAGTGATGGCACCTATAAAGTCACGAACTTTAAGAAAAACAGGGTTCCGGTACTCTTTAACGTCTAGCCCAAAGATCAGCCTTATTGCACGCCGGGTTCCAGTGAACCAAGCGATCGCAACCCAAATTAAAGAAATTGATGCGATCGCACTTCCCCAATTCAGCCCGCTGCGATCTAGAAGCTCCTCGAGCGGGATGACCCCATCACCATCTACTGCGATCAGGTCGGGCACATAGGTGTTTATTTGCTCTGTGATTGCAACTATGAGTTCTTCTCGACCCCTCAGCCACTGCGCAAGTATGCCAAATCCGACCCATAGGGCCGCAAAAACCGCAAACAGTGCTTGGAAGCTCATGCCCGCAGCAAGAACAGTCCCTCCAACCTCTGAGAAACGTGAAAAAGCGCGGTAGGGCCGTGACTTCTGGATGAAGACCCAAATGCTTTTGCTTTGATTCTTCACTTCAGTAAGCATTTCAGTCAGTTTTACCCGTGCGAATTGCCTGTTTAACCTCAGCGATAGCCTGAGTAACTTGAATACCACGTGGGCAAGCCTCTGTACAGTTGAATGTGGTGCGGCAACGCCAAACACCTTCTTTGTCATTCAAAATGTCTAGCCGAACCTGCGCATTTTCATCACGTGAATCGAAGATGAACCGGTGTGCGTTGACGATAGCAGCGGGACCAAAGTATTGACCGTCTGTCCAGAAAACGGGACATGAAGAGGTGCACGCGGCACATAAAATACATTTTGTTGTATCGTCGAAGCGCTCCCTATCTTCAACTGATTGGAAACGCTCTTTGCCCGGCTCGGGGTTTGTGTTTGAAACGAAGAAAGGCTGTATTTCACGGTAAGACGCAAAAAAAGGCTCCATATCAACAATGAGATCTTTTTCTAACGGTAGTCCCTTAATCGGTTCAACATAGATCGGCTTTGTGATGTCAAGATCTTTTATCAGCGTCTTGCATGCGAGCCGATTGCGCCCGTTGATACGCATAGCGTCTGACCCACAAATACCATGGCCACAGGAGCGTCTGAATGTTAAAGATCCGTCTTGATCCCACTTAATTTTATGCAAGGCGTCGAGAATACGGTCGGTCGGATACATGAGAACATCAAAATCTTCCCAATATGGTTCTCTACCAGACTCTGGATCGAAACGACGGACCAAAAGTGTAACGGTAAACGGGTCGATGCCCGCTTCTTCTGAAGGGGTTCCTGGCGCATTGGAGGTTACTTGAGTTGTCATGGTTAGTACTTCCTCTCCATTGGCTGATATTTAGTAATAACGACTGGTTTCCAATCTAACCGAATGTGGTCTTCAGGGTTCGGTGATGCTGGATCTCCAGTCAAATATGCCATCGTATGCTTCATATATTTTTCATCATTACGATCTGGGTAATCGTCACGCATATGACCGCCGCGGCTCTCTTTACGGTTTCGTGCAGCATAGGCTAGCACCTCTGCGAGGTCTAACAAAAAGCCAAGCTCAATAGCTTCTAGCAGATCTGTGTTGAAGCGCTGACCACGGTCGTGAATACTGATGTTTTTGTAGCGCTCACGCAGGTCGTGAATGATGCGCAAGACTTCGGTGAGGGACTCTTCTGTTCTAAACACCTGCGCACCACGATCCATAGCCTCTTGCAGCTCAGTGCGGATAGCCGATACACTTTCGGTGCCTGTAGAAGTGCGAAGCCTTTCTACGAGCTCCCTGATCTCTTTGGCTGGATCTTTTGGAAGATCGACAAAATCTGCAGAATTAGCATAGTCTGCTGACGCGTTCCCGGCACGCTTTCCAAACACATTAATGTCGAGCAGTGAATTAGTGCCCAGTCGATTCGACCCATGCACAGAAACACAAGCGCACTCACCAGCTGCATACAGGCCTGGCACTGTTGTGTCGTTGTCCATAAGCACTTGTGCATCATTGTTGGTTGGGATTCCGCCCATCGCGTAGTGAGCAGTTGGAAACACCGGGACCATCTCTGTTACAGGATCTACGCCTAGATACGTGCGCGCAAACTCGGTGATATCGGGGAGCTTTGTTTCGAGCACCTCAGCACCAAGGTGCGTGCAGTCGAGATAAACATAATCTTTATTCGGGCCAGCGCCGCGACCATCGAGCACTTCTTGAACCATACACCTAGCAACAATATCGCGCGGAGCCAGGTCTTTAATGGTTGGAGCGTAGCGTTCCATGAAACGTTCGCCACTCGCGTTGCGCAAAATTGCACCCTCCCCGCGAGCTCCCTCGGTTAAGAGAATTCCTAGTCCTGCTAAACCTGTTGGGTGAAACTGATAAAATTCGATGTCTTCAAGCGGTAACCCTTTTCGCCACACAATCCCTACGCCATCACCTGTGAGGGTGTGAGCATTAGAGGTCGTTTTGAAGATCTTGCCGAAACCACCAGTAGCAAAAACAACAGATTTTGCCTGAAATATGTGCAAGGCTCCAGTGGCTAGTTCGTAAGCGACCACACCGGCTGGTTTGCGATCTTTACCTTCGCCCGTCATAACCAGATCGAGTACATAAAACTCGTTGTAGAAGTTAACGCCTAACTTCACACAGTTCTGAAAAAGAGTTTGTAGAATCATGTGGCCGGTACGGTCAGCTGCATAGCAGGCTCTGCGCACAGGAGCTTTTCCATGGTCGCGGGTGTGACCGCCGAAACGACGCTGATCGATCTTGCCGTCTGGGGTGCGGTTGAAGGGTAGACCCATGTTTTCAAGGTCGATTACTGCGTCTATAGCTTCTTTAGCAAGGATTTCAGCTGCATCTTGATCAACCAGATAGTCGCCACCTTTGATCGTGTCGAAGGTGTGCCACTCCCAGTTGTCTTCTTCAACGTTCGCTAGCGCTGCTGCCATTCCTCCTTGAGCAGCTCCAGTGTGCGAACGAGTTGGATACAGCTTGGTTATAACCGCAGTTTTGGCTTTTGGTGCTGCTTCAATAGCTGCACGCATTCCCGCACCGCCCGCACCAACAATAACTACGTCAAACTGGTGGTAGGTTATGCCGTCGATGACCTTGACGTCTTCTCCGGCGTGTATGTTTGTACTCAAAACTTATTGCTCCTAAAACTGACCTAGACTGTCTTGCAGAATGACGCTAATAGTGATGGATCTGCACCTTCGGGGCACGGATCGAATGTAAATATTACGAGTGTGCCGAGCACAATCAAAAGAGCTGCTGATAAGAAAAGCGCAATTTTCGCTGCTTTAGCCAGACCCTGACGCGATACGTAGTCGTTTACGATTGTTCGCATACCGTTAGCACCGTGGATGAGCGCCAACCACAGCATTAAAACATCCCAGATCTTCCAAAACGGGTTGGCAAGTTTACCGCCAACAAAACCGAAGTCGATCGCGCTGATGCCTGACCCGATCATGAGGTTTGAAATGAGGTGACCAAAGATCAGCACGACGAGAAAGACTCCCGAAACGCGCATGTAGATCCAACCCCACTTCTCCCAGTTGGTCTTTTTCTTAGCCTGACGAGGTGATTCAATTGTTTGTGTCATTATTTTCTTCTCCTCGCCTAGTTTCCAAACACATTCATTAGATGCCTGGGCACGAATGCTGCCATTAGAACCACCCAAGTCACCATCACCCAGATGAACATTGCGCGGTGGTAGCGTGGTCCCTTGCTCCAGTAATCAATCAGTATGATGCGGATTCCGTTTAAGGCGTGGAACACGATTGCACCAACAAGCGCAGTCTCACCAAGACCCATAATCGGGGTCTTGTATGCCCCTATAACTACGTTATACGCTTCGGGGCTAACTCTTATCAGTGCAGTATCAAGCACATGCACTAACAGGAAGAAAAAGATCGCGACACCCGTAATACGGTGTAAAACCCACGACCACATTCCCTCGCTACCGCGGTAAATAGTACCAGCAATTCTTTGTTTTTTAGCGTTGGGTTTTGGCTCAACGATTGATGTTTGGGCGGACACTCGCGCTCCTCCTAGAAAATTTGGGGTGCTTAAGCCTGAAAGGCCACGCTTATAATTATGGCACCTTTCTAGAGTTGTGTTTGTCACCTCGCTTTCAGGGATCGCTAGAGTGGGTTCTATGAGCCAAAATGTTGATGCTTTAAACCGGTTAACGTGTGTGATCCCTGCTGGTGGTGTCGGCTCCAGGCTGTGGCCTCTTTCTCGTGCAAAAGCACCAAAGTTTTTGTTAGATCTAACAGGTTCGGGGTCCACTCTGCTCCGAAGCACCTGGGACAGGCTCACACCTTTTGTAACGCAGAAACAGATAATGGTGGTGACGGGGCTCGCTCATAAAAATCATGTCATGTCACAGCTTCCAGAGCTATTACCGGAGAATCTCATTGCTGAGCCAGAGCCTAAAGACTCTTCTGCGGCAATCGGTCTGGCTGCGGCACTGCTCGAATTGCGTGACCCCGATGCGATCGTTGGTTCTTTTGCTGCAGACCATGTGATTCGTGGCAATGTGCTTTTTGAGCGTGCTGTGAAGACCGCGGTTAAAGCTGCTGACAAGGGTTATATCGTGACAATTGGGATCCACCCCACACACGCTGCGACCGGTTTTGGGTACATTAAAAGCGGTAAAGCTCGCACAGACCTTGCGCCTTTTGATGTATATGAGACAGACGAGTTTGTCGAAAAACCAAGCGCTGAGGCCGCTGAACAATATATTACTGAGGGCAGTTACCTTTGGAACGCAGGTATGTTTATAGCGAGGGCAAGCGTACTTTTAGACCAGATGGC
>DATJCC010000078.1:0-3568 GCA_035514995.1 Microbacteriaceae bacterium | reverse complement strand
ACCTTAGAGTTTTTAGAGCAGCACCTACCCAAAGACTGCAAACTAAAGAAAGACCAAGTGCTGATTCTGCGTGGCGATATGAGTGACAAGGATCTGGCCAATACCGTCGATACGTTCAACCAGCGCACCAGTCCCGCACGTTTGCTGATCTGTTCTGATGTGGCTTCTGAGGGGATCAACTTGCACCACCTCAGTCACCGCATGGTGCACTTTGATATTCCTTGGTCCTTGATGGTGTTCCAACAGCGCAACGGCCGCATTGACCGCTATGGTCAAAGCCGCCAGCCGCTGATCCGTTATTTGCTCACCGACAGCGATAACCCGAAAATATAATAAAGCGTAGTCGCGACACTTGTGATTACAACTCTGACTTGGGTGAGTCTCCGTCGAAACCGGACGGTGACGAAACCGGGTTGTAGCGAAACCGGGTTGCCACAAAACCGTGTTGTTGCGAAATCGGGTCGTTGCGAAGCCGTGTTCTTGCGAAGCCGTGTTGCGACAAAACATAGATGTCTTGAAACATAGATGTCTTGAAACAGGGTTATATTGAAACAGGCTTCTGAGAAACACATCTGTGCAGAAAATAGTTGCACAAAAAAGGATGGACTAGAAACAGTTAGATATTAAATTTAGACCTTAAATTAGACCTTAAATTAGACCTTAATATGTGTGCGAGGCTATGTGCCACAGGTGGTGATGAAGTGCCCAGCTTCTGGTGGTGCCGGTTGTGCATAGCGTTCATAACCCGGTTTTTCTGTGTATGGATCACTAACAACCAGCATCAGTTGTTTAAGTGGCGCGAAGTCATCATCTTCAGCCGCCTCAATAGCTTCTTGAACGATGTGGTTGCGAGGAATGTAGATCGGGTTTTTTTCTGACAGCTCCCTAAAAAACTGTGTGAAATCGGGTTTTTCTGTCTGTAAAGTTTCGAGAGATTCCGTGCCCGCATCCCCTAGTTTTTTAGCGAGACCGGCCTCATAAACACGCTCATAAATGGAATTAAATTTCTGTATTTCCTCTTCAGCGATACTCACTGCCTGCTCTTGCTCCTCCGCAAGAAGCGGCAGAAGTGCCTCAGCAAAACGAGCCATGTTCCACTGCATAACACCCGGTTGATTTCTGTATGCATAGCGACCGGCATGATCAATCGAGCTAAAAACGATCGCGGGGTCAAAGTAATCCATCATCGCACACGGACCATAATCAATGGTTTCTCCGGCAATGGTCACGTTGTCGGTGTTTATCACCCCGTGCACAAACCCTATTAGCATCCACGAAGCAATCAACTCAGCCTGCGCTTCAACTACTGCGCGTAACAGTTCGCGAGAAATTTTTGCAGCAAAACCGGGGCCATCTGCTTCCGGCGCGACCTTTTCCTGAGTGACCTTCAGATGTCGTTCCGGGTAGTGTCTTTTCAGCGCATACTCTGCCAGTTTCTGCAGCTCATCGATATCACCTCTTCTTCTCACAAACTCGAATGTGCCGACCCTTATGTGGCTCGAGGCGACTCTGGTAAGAATGGCTGCCGGAAAAGGTTCGCCGTCACGCGCCACCCAACGCCCTGTTTTTACGACAGCTAAGGCTCTAGAAGTTTTAACTCCCAACGCATGCATCGCTTCACCCATGATCGCCTCGCGGAGCATCGGCCCAAGTGCGGCATATCCGTCTCCCCCGCGTGAAAACGGGGTTGGCCCGGAGCCCTTCAGATGCAGATCTAGCAAGTCACCGTTTTTGTTTCGTATCTCGCCAAGCAGAAGAGCGCGCCCGTCTCCGAGCCTTGGAGAGTAGTGACCGAACTGATGACCAGCATAAACTTGGGCAACAGGTTTGCTTCCAGCTGCAAGATGCTCACCGATGAGCCATCTGGTTCCTTCAGGCGTGTGCAACCAGGGCACATCAATGCCGAGTTCTTGTGCGAGTGCATCATTCACCCACACTATTTCGGGGCTGTTGACCCCTGAAGTTTGCCAGGCCAGAGACAACTCCGGAAACTGGTCTGCATATTCACTGCTGAGTTTTGTCATGAGATCGCTCATGCCTACATGATGCCGTATCTAATTGTGAACGGTTCAGCTTTGAGAGTTTCTGCGACATTTGAAGCCGCCGAGTAAAATCAAGTTGATAAGCAGTTTTGTTGCAAAGAGCGCAAATTACGGTGTCTTATACATATAGCACTTTAGAGAAGGAAACAGCGATGCCTACCGAGTTGTCTACCGAGTTGTCTACTGAGTTATCTACCCAGTTATCTGCCCAGATGCCTGCGCAAGCATCTACTCATAAACAAGCTAAAGGAGCAATCTCTACCTCCCACTGGTTAGCAACAAAAGCCGGGGCTGACGCTATAGAAGCTGGTGGGACCGCCATCGATGCGGCTCTCGCTGCAGCCGCAACACTCTGTGTCGTCTACCCAAACAATGTTGCACTAGGCGGTGACCTAGTTGCTCTTGTTAAGTCGCCCGACGGTAAAGTGCACTTTCTCAACGGCACCGGAACCGCACCAGCGGCACAAACCGTCGCAACGCTACAGGCTAAACACGGCAGCGCCCTTCCTTTACGCGGCATCGACTCTGTGACAGTGCCTGGTGGTGTTTGTGGTTGGAACTCTTTGCATGAGCTTGGCTCAAAACTGTCTTGGAGCGCACATTTTGAAGAAGCAATTAAACACGCAAAAAACGGTGTGCCGGTGGCGAGGTCTGTTGCCGCCTCGATTAAAGCAGAGTTGCCACATTTAGAAGCAGACCCTGGATGTCGAAATATATTTCTCGCAGACGGCAAGCCGCTCAAATTTGGAGATAACCTTGTGCAACCGCAACTCGCTCAAACACTATCCCGGCTAGCAGAAAATGGTTCATACGAATTCTATGAAGGCGAAGTTGCTAAAGCCTGGGTAACCGGTCTCCAAAGACTCGGCTCTAAAATCACTCTCCAAGACGCAAAAGAGTTCAACGCCCAGTGGGAGCAACCACTCGAAGGTAACTTTGAAGGTTACAAAGTGGTGACTAGCCCACCGAACACATCCGGTTTCGCACTTTTGCGGGCGCTTCAGTCAATAACTAATAAGGGTATTGATGATCCGCTAGGAAGGGGAGCCGGAGAACTAACAAAAGTGTTTCATGCAAGTAACGCTGTGCGGGCCGCCTATTTAGCAGACCCAAATTTCGGTGGGCTCTCGGGGGCTGAACTAATAGCGATGGAAGCTCCCACAACCCAAGAAAACGGGCTGCATCCTACGGGAGACACAGTCGGTTTGAGCGCAGTTACGGCTGACGGTTGGGCTATTTCGCTCATTAATTCTGTCTACCACGGTTTTGGTGCCTGCATTCTTGAACCGAATACGGGCATCCTGTTTCAAAACAGGGGCACTTCTTTTTCTCTTGACGAAAATTCGCCAAATGTTTTTCAGGGCGGCAAACGACCCCGCCACACCCTCATGCCTGTGCTCGTTTTCAAAGATAATGAATTAGTGTTTGTCCCTGCAACTATGGGAGGATATCGTGGTGTGGATGGACGCGCCGTCGCACATCGCCCTGTATCGCATCGTCTCGCGCCACGTAAAGGCGGAGCTGGG
>DATJCC010000077.1:0-4861 GCA_035514995.1 Microbacteriaceae bacterium | reverse complement strand
AGGTGGTCTCTAAAAGCTTCAGCTTCTTCTCTATCAGCAGCTAAAACTACAACAGGGCGGTTTTCTGTCTCGGGGTTGTAAACCCATGAACCGTAGGTTGCGGCTTTATCAACTCCAGGCACATTAAGGGAGCGCGCTACGGTGCCTTTATGCACCTCGGTGTTGTGGCGGCTGTCAATAAAGATGACACTGTCAGAATTAAGCTCGTTTGTTAAGCGCTGCGCATCATACTCTTCTAGCTCTTTAACTTCGCCGATAATTGCTGGCCCAACCTTATTTTGCACTTTCATGCGGCCAAAGTAGGCGTGAGCGTCTGGCTGACCGCTAAGCAGTTCATCAATGAAGCCCTGTTCGTCATCGTTTTTCAGGTATTTCGACCACCACGAAAAGTTTCGTTCATAACCTACTGTGGTTGCGGCGATAGCTCCCAGCGCTTTGCCACAAGCGCTTCCGGCTCCGTGGGCAGGGTGCACCTGCACGTAGTCAGGGAGGGTCAAAAACTGGGTTTTGAGGCTCTTGAATAGATCTTTTGCGCCACCAAATCGAGTGTCGACAAATCCGGCTGCTTCGTCTAACAAGTCAGGGCGACCCAAGTCGCCGACAAACACAAAGTCTCCAGTCAACATGAATCCTGGCTCTTCAGACTGTGCCCCGTCTGTAATCAAAAATGACATGTGTTCGGGGGTGTGCCCAGGGGTGTGCACAGCTTCAACTGTGATGTTCCCGAGCACGATCTTGTGGCCGTGCTTCATGCGGACAGCGTCATCAAAAACGTCACTGTAAGTCCAATCAGGGCCACCTTCGTCAGAGACGTAAACCTGCGCACCTGTCGCGTTCGCGAGCTCTAGTGTGCCTGAAAGGTAGTCAGCGTGAATGTGTGTTTCAGTGACTGAGGTGATTTTCATGCCATTTTTTTCGGCAATCGCAAAATATACATCGAGGTCGCGGCGCGGATCAACAACGATCGCTTCGCCTTTGGCCTGGCAACCGATGAAATAGCTCGCCTGAGCTAGGTCTTCATCATAAATACGTTCTAATAGCATTTGGTTCCTTCTTACTACTGAGTCTGTTTTGGTTTAAAGTTTTTTGGGGGTGAGGAGGCGTGGCCGTCGCTTTAAGCTGTGGCTGTTTCTTGCTCAGCGACCTGTTTACGCACGTCATCCATGTCGAGACCTCGTGCACCTTCGATTAACTGGTTCAGCTGGGGTGAGCCGAGAGCGCCGGGCTGCGAGAACACGAGGATTCCGTCTCTAAACACCATTAGTGTGGGGATCGAAGTGATTCTGAAATCCGCAGCGAGTTGCTGTTGGTCTTCTGTGTCTACTTTTCCGAAAACAATATCGGGATTGTCTGTGGCCGCTTTTTCAAATACGGGCGCGAATGCGCGACAGGGGCCGCACCACTGCGCCCAAAAATCGACAAACACAATTCCATCGGCAGAAATTGTAGATTCAAAATTTTCTATAGTTAAGTCTTTAGTGCTCATAATCGCCTTTCAATATTTGCCTCATAAATATTTGCTTCATCAATACTCCCGAGGGCATTACAAGCATGATACCCCATAGGGTATACTGTTTGTCAAGTGAGAATAATCCTGGAGGTTAAATCATGAACCAAAAGATCGACATCAATCTCATGCAAGACGAAGCAGAGACAAGAAAAATTATCAACCGCTTAAAGAGAGCACAGGGGCAACTCGGTGCCGTTATAAAAGCTTTAGAAGACAATAAACCGTGTCTAGACGTAATGCAACAACTATCGGCTGTTTCTAAAGCAATCGACAGAGCCGGATTTTTAGTTATTGCCGGCACTCTTCGTGAGTGCCTTCGTGAAGATGACAGTGAATCTATTGCACGCGCAAAAGAAATCGAGAAAATGTTCCTTACGCTTGCTTAGCAGTAATCTAGAAGAATGAGTGGTTGGAACCAAGATATTCTCGGTGATAATTTTTTTGCAAAAACAATACACCTAGGTGTAGACGAAGAAGGCCCGATAGAAACAACTGTAGTTAGATCGCTGCCCCAGAAGCTATCGCGGTGGCAGAGAGCGACCGGCAAGAAAAGAAAGTTTGAAAACCTAGACGTTTTATATGTGCACGGTTGGTCTGACTATTTTTTTCAGAAGGAGCTCGCTGATTTTTGGACCAGCCGGGGCGCAAGGTTTTTTGCATTAGATTTAAGGAAATACGGAAGAAGTTTAAGAGAGTACCAAACCCCTGGATATGTTGACGATCTAAAAAAATACGATCAAGAAATCCACGCCGCACTAAACGAAATGGTCGATCAAAAAAACCGCAAACGTATTCTTTTAGGCCACTCAACCGGCGGGCTCACGTTAAGTCTTTGGGCGGCAAGAAATCCAGAGCGCTTTGATGCGCTGATACTTAATAGCCCGTGGCTAGAGTTTCAGTTTTCTGCGGCAGCCCGCATAGCGTTCACCCCGCTGGTCGAAATTTCTGCAAGGTTCGCAGCTAACGAACCTGTCCCACAAATAGACATGGGATATTACGCCAGGGCGCAACGTGAGGTAGCAGCAGAAGGTCACCCCTTAGAAATAGATGAAACGTGGCGACCTGTGCACTCGATGATTGTGCGCCCCGGATGGTTAAACGCCATCGTTCAGGGGCATGCAAAGGTGGCTACGGGACTAAATATTAACCGCCCAATTTTGGTGTTACTTTCGCAGCGTTCAGAGTTTCCTAGCAGGTGGGACGATTCGTTGAAATATTGCGACAGTGTTTTGAACGTAGAAAATATAGCTAAAGCAAGTTTGCATTTAGGCTCAGTGGTCACTATTAAAAGAGTTGATAATGCACTGCACGATGTTTTTCTTTCTGTGCAGGCGGCCCGTGAAGATGCTTACCGTAGCATGGAGAACTGGGTTGTGGGAATTTTAGCCGCCCAAAACCAGTAGGCTTAGATGAGTTATGGAAACTCGTATCGCGGCTTATGCCGTAATTGAACGTGAGGGAGAGATCCTACTAACTCATTGGAGGCGTGGCCGAATGAGTGGCTGGACCCTGCCCGGAGGCGGTATCGAGCCGGGCGAAGACCCAAAAGTTACGGCCAAGCGGGAAGTTTTTGAAGAAACAGGTCTTAACGCCAAAATTGGCAGACTGCTCGGGATTGACTCTAGAGTTTTTAGCAGAGAAGACGCGCCCGAAGGCACAGACCCGAGGCTCCACACAATCAGAGTCATATATAAAGCAAGTGTCGAAGACGGACCCTTGCGACATGAAGAGGGTGGCTCATCAGATGAAGCAAGATGGATTCCTTTGGCAGACCTAGCCGAATACCGCACCCTTGCCCTTGTAGCTACATCTTTGCGAATGGCTGGGATCCGCTCCTCCATCTCACAATCGAGACGGAGGAGACGGCGCCGGAAGCCTAATAGCTAACCGGGTCGGCTAGTCTTCGGAGGATACCCACATATCGTCGTCTTCATCGCGAAATGCTTGCCACAAAGCGACACCCACCGCTGCTGCAGCAACTACACCGACTCCGATAGCGAAGATACCTACGCGACTTCTGCGGGGCTTTTTAAGGATGCCACGATCGCGACCGAACTGTTCTACTTGCTGGGCGGCGTTTCTGGCATCAATGTTGTCTAATGCCGTAACGGTTTTAGCTAGCGCGGTTGCAACAACCGGAGCAACCGCGACTTTAACCCGGTCTGAAGCCCTTCTCATCGTAGCAAGGTTGCGCTCAACCTGAGGTCTAACAGCATCGAGCTTTTTATTAACTCTCGGCATTAACTCTTCAGACCCCAACTGCTTTGCCTGACGAGTTGCCTCAGAAAATACTACGCCAGCGTTCTGTAGCACATCGCGTTGCTGATCGAGCAACGATTCAGTGTGGGCGCGAAGCTTCTTAAGTTCACGTTTACGTTTGCGGGATAGTGCCATGAGCTCCTCCGATAATTTATATTGCTTAATTCAACGCTACACTGCATTTGCCAGTCTATGTTGAAGATTGTCTTAAACATTAAACCCTTTTACAGCGCTAGACTGGATATTATGACTATTCCTTCAGCTAAAGCAATAATGTCAACTAATCACGGAGAGATTACTTTAAACCTTTTCGGTGATCAAGCACCTAAAACAGTAAAGAACTTTACTGACTTAGCAGAAAAAGGCTTTTATGACGGTTTGATTTTTCACCGCATCATCAAAGACTTTATGGTTCAAGGTGGCTGCCCGACTGGAACGGGAACCGGTGGCCCGGGTTACACCTTCGATGATGAAATTCATGCAGAGCTTCGCTTTGATCGCCCATATCTGCTGGCAATGGCAAACGCAGGCAAGCGCCCAGATATGACTGGTCGTATGGCAGGCACAAATGGCTCGCAATTTTTTATCACCACAACCGAGCCTGAGTGGTTAAATGGAAAACACAGCATTTTTGGTGAAGTTGCAGATGAAGACTCTAAAAAAATTGTCGATGCGATAGAGGGTGTTCCAACCGGCGCTATGGATAGGCCAGTTGAAGACGTAATTATTGAAAGCATCAAAATTGTTGATTTGTAGTCTTCTCTAACCGTAAAACATATGGGAGAAGACAGGCCGCTTTACGGAGAACGAGCACAGTATGGTCCGGGTGACGTATGCTACCGTCACCCAGACAGAAATACATTTACTCTATGTCAGCGCTGCGGCAATAATATTTGTGCGGAGTGCCAAAATGTTTCACCGGTAGGGATGCTGTGTGATACCTGTGTGGGTGAGCAGCAACAGCGCGTTGCGAGCTCTCAAAGCCAGAGCTCTACGCGAATTAAACGTGCCGTTGCTGACAGCTCGGTTCCCGTAATCACGTATGCGATTATGGGGTTGAGTGTAATCGTATTTTTAGCACAAAACATTTTT
>DATJCC010000076.1:0-10502 GCA_035514995.1 Microbacteriaceae bacterium | reverse complement strand
CGGGCATCCTGTTTCAAAACAGGGGTACTTCTTTTTCTCTTGACGAAAATTCGCCAAATGTTTTTCAGGGCGGCAAGCGACCTCGCCACACCCTCATGCCTGTGCTCGTTTTCAAAGATGATGATTTAGTGTTTGTCCCTGCAACTATGGGTGGTTCTGCACAACCTCAGATTCACACCCAGCTTCTGCTTCGCTCAATAGCCGGTTCCTCCCCCCAAGAGGCAACGCACTCCCCGCGCTGGGTTTTGCGTGAACCTGATTCCGAAGGACTAGTGACAATCCTTGCTGAAGAAGATCTTCCACCCGAAACTAAGCAGTCTCTTAAAAACACTGGATTTAATGTAGAGACGCTACCTCAGCACAGCGAAAGACTCGGCCATTCTAATCTCATTAAGATCAGCAACGGAGGTTACACTGCGGCGAGCGACCCCCGCTCTGATGGTTCAGCAATAATAATTGAATAGCAATAGCCACACCGTGATAGCTAGACAGCGTTAACTCGACAGCGATAACTCGACAGCGATAACTCGACAGCGATAGCTACACAGCGATAGCTACACAGCGATAGCTAGATAGCGATAGCTAGACAGTGAAACCTAGACAGTGATAACTACACGATGATAGCGGGGCTGCTCTACTTCAGTTTTTTTAAGGCACGAGTTGCTGCGTTATAACCGCTCATTCCGTGTATTCCAGGACCGGGCGGGGTTGCTGCAGAGCAAATGTAAACATGCGGAACACCCGTATCGTAGGGATGCGCACCAATTTTGGGACCAAACATAAACTGCAAAGGAGATTTTGCTCCCGTCAAAACATCACCGCCGATGAAGTTAGGGTTGTCTTCTTCGCTTTCTTGCGGTGTGCGTGACCTCATCGCGACGATACGGTCTTTAAAACCTGGAGCAAATCTTTCAATTTGCGCAATAATCTGGTCGGTAGCATCACCCTGATAACCGTTTGGCACATGTGCGTATGCGTAGATCGGGACTATTCCATTTTTTACCCGCTGCGGATCCGCCAAATACTGCTGCCCGACAAGCACGAAGGGACGCTTAGGCATTTTGCCCGATGCAACCGCTTTTTCTGTGCGCATGATTTCTTTGGCGCTTCCGCCTAGGTGCACTGACCCTGCACGGCCAACTTCTGGGTCGGACCAGGGGATTCCCTCTGAGACAGCAAAATCTACTTTAAATATGCCTGGACCGGGTTTGAAACTGGTGAAGGCTTTTTGGAAACGTTTGGGTTGTTGGTCTCTGAGTATTTGTGCAGCTACATGCGGGTGCACGTCGAGCATCGCAATGTCGTGGGGTGGAAGCTGTTCAAAATTTGTGATTTTTTGACCGGTAACAAATTTAACCCCCATCGCACGCAACGATTCGATGTGTGCCTGGGTAAGTTTGCCCGTGCCACCTTTCACAACCGGCCAACCAACCTGGTGACCGGCAGTAATTATTCCTGCTCCAATACCCGTCACAAGTGGCTTGTTGAGAGGCTGCATTGCGTGCGCAGCAACACCCATAAATAGAGCGCGAGCACTTTCTGTTTTAAACTTTCGCACAACTCTGCTTGGGGGTGGGCCAGCTACCAAACCAAACCTCGCCAGTAAAAGTGGGTGCCTTGGTATTCGCATGATTGGGCTCATCATCATGCGTACGAGTTTTGAAAAGCTTTGATGCTTTATATCAAACATTGACTTCCAGCGAGCACCGTCCACTCCTAAGCCCGCGACAGTGTCTTCCATTCTGGTGTGCAGCAAAGCGGCGGGTTGCCCGTCGAGTGGGTGTGCGGCATCAAGCGGCGCGTATTCCCATTCGATACCCATCTTCGTTAGGTTGAGAGATTGAAAAAATGGTGAGCCTGGAGCCATGGGATGCACAGCTGCGCAATGGTCTTGCAATAGCCCCGGGGTTGGAGATTCACCTGACCTAGCTCCACCCCCGAGCATTTCATTTGCTTCAATGACGGTAACTTCAACACCCTGACGAGCGAGCACTGTAGCGGCCGCGAGCCCGTTTGGGCCGCTACCAACCACGATTGCAATAGTCACGGTTGCCGTCCCCTCCGTCAGTTGAATAGTGTTATTAGGCTTCTCTTACCTTAAATCTATGCCATTTTTGTTTACAAATACTATAAGTGACAGAAACATTAACCGCCGAGGCGTCGTTCAGACACAAGAGCGCGCTTCCGTAACACTCTCTCGTTTGCCGTTGGAGAATTAAAGTCGCCTGAAAGATCATCGAAAACACCTGGTCAGGGCTTTTTTATGGCGGAGGATGAGGGATTCGAACCCTCGAGAGCTTGCACCCTACACGCTTTCCAAGCGTGCGCCTTCGGCCACTCGGCCAATCCTCCCGATTGAAGGTATTAACAATACCGACAACACAATCATGCTACCCGATTAGTGGCAAACCTTAAAAATCGCTCATAACGGTTTGTAACGAACAGATAACGCAACTATACTAATCAAGGTTGCCGAAACCGGTAACGTCAGCAGATTTAAGGATTCATATTGGGCAGAGGTTTACGCAAGTCACTTAACGTAACCGTGGTGGCTACAATAATTTTTTCATTCGGCGCAACACCCGCTTTAGCCTCACCCAATTCAGACACCGTTTTTCAATCTGAGACTCTTGCCGCAATAACTCCTCAGGCTCTATTAACTGTTGCTTCTCCCAATCCAGCTCCAAACATAGATCACCTACTAGATCTTGCCTCTATCGAGTCGGCACCTGAAGCCGGTTTTAACGTAGACGCAGCAATCGAAATGGCCAAGTCAGAACTCGGCACAAGTCGCGCCACTGGCTGGTCAATGCCTGGAGAGTGCATAATGTCTGCCAAACGCTGGGTAACCTCAGCCGGCGGCAACTGGTATAGCTCAGGAACTCCCGTAACGAACTATGAAAGTGCCACACGCATTCCATACCACCTCGTGCAACCTGGCGACATAATCCAATACGAGAACCTGTTTGCTCCACATGCTTGGGTCACAGGCGTGCACACAGTAATGGTTACAGGTGTTAACGAAGACGGCACCATCGACATAATCCAGTCAAATGTGCCGTTTGGGTCTGGGCTTGTAACTGAAGAAAAGAATTGGCTTCCACAGCCACCAGATGGTTTTCAAGCAGTAATCTGGCGGTTCTAACCTCGATAGAGCTTTTCAAACGCATCAAGTGTGCGCTCAATGTCGTGACTTTCGACCATTTCTAGTGAAGCTTCTTGCATGGCACGAAACTGGTCGCTATTCAAATTTAAAACTTTTTCTATTACCTTGCAGAGTTCAGGGACGTTTCCTGGTTCAAAAAGGTAGCCGTTCTTGCCCTCTTCTACCAAATGTGGCAACGCCATAGCGTCTGCAACAATTACCGGTAGCCCTGAAGCCATCGCTTCGAGTGTGGCGATTGACTGTAGTTCAGCTATTGAAGGCATCACAAAAACACTGCCGCTAGTGAGCACATCGCGCAAACGCTGCTCTGAAGCTTTGCCGTGCCAGTGCACTCTGTCTGCTACACCAAGCTCCTGTGCAAGCTTTTCTAAATTCGCTCGCTGATCCCCGCCACCGACTATGTCAAATTGCACATTTAATTGCGGATCACACTGAGCGAGAGCTTTTATCGCCACATCAATCTGTTTTTCTTGGTTCAAGCGACCAACAAAAACCATACGGTTCTCTGACCTCGCGTCCAAATTGTGTTCATAAGATGAAGCGTCTAAACCGCAACTTATGGGGATGACTCCATCTCGCGTGGTGTTCCTCTCAAGAAAATCTGCAGCTTTACGGGTCGGTGTCGTAATTCTTACCGCACGGCTTATAACCCTGTTTAAATCAGACCAACCCAGTTTAAGGAGAGGCTTTTTCATAAACCCAGGCATTCTTTTTAAATCCAAAATGTTTTCTGGCATCACATGATTAGTAGCTATCACTCGAATGTTGCGTTTAGAAGCCTCTGCAGATATGCCTCTGCCCACCAGGATGTGTGACTGTATATGTACCGCATCTGGTTTGATATCCTCAAGGAGTTGCGCAGACCTGCGGCGGGCAACCCAAGGCATCACAAACCTGATCCATTCATGACCCCATAACTTGTGGCTGGGCAGACGGTGGACAACCAAGTCAACTCCCTCAACCCCCTCTATGCCTGAGCCCACACTCTTCTTTGAAGTTGCCGGTGCTACAACCTGCACATCTATGCCTCGTTTTATTAGACCAGCGCAAAGTCGCTCTGTGAAGCGCGCAGCACCGTTTACATCGGGTGCGAAAGTGTCGCAACCCATGACAACGGTTAATGAGGAGTTATTAGATGACACTTGATAACTATAAGAGACTTTATTCAATTTACTTTCATATGTCTCGCAGTGGCGAGTAATTCTCGAAGACCTGCAACATGTTTAGAGGCCCCACGTTCTTTTGTATATTCAGCTGCAGCCATTCCACTTTCTCGCAGAAGATGGGGTTTTTGAGCCAAATTTATGATTGTTTCGGCAAGCCCTTCAGCTTCTGGGTTCACACTTAAAATAGCGGCTTCGCCAAACTCTTTTTTAAGCACCGGATCGGTCACTAACACTGGGCGGTGCTTAGCAAAACCTTCGAGTGCAATCATAGGTTGATTATCAAAACCCAACGATGTTATGAGCACCAGATCTGATTTGCAGACCAATTCTGTAACTTCAAAGTTTGGGATGCGCCCGTGATCAATTACCTTCACGGAATCTGTGTTGTGCTTCATCACACTTTTGGGCAAAGACCCACCGGCAACATGCAACTCCACAGCCACCCCTTGTGAGCTTTCAGCAATCAGCTTCATCGCTGCAAGGGCCACCTCCAAACGTTTTTCTGGCGCAAAACGACCCGCCCACACAATTTTCATCGTGTTTGCGCTCGCTGCGTCAGCTCTACCAATATCCGAAGCAACATCGGTCGTGTCTCGCCCCACAGGCAAACATTTGTAATCGAGCTTTTGCAACACGTTGGAGAGTGGGTGCACATTTTTTAGTCCAGCTTCACTAAGCTGCTCCGCTTGATGTTTAGATGGAGATATCACTGCATCAACTCGGTCTGCAAAACGCAAAGTCATGCTCCGCAACGCATTATTTATTCGTGTGCTTCCCCTAAACCGCGGGTTTTTAGGAAGCCCGGTAAGCCGCACGTGAAAAGTTGTTACCAGGGGAGCAAACACACCTAAAAACCTTCGTGTACGCCAAAAAAATGTGTGCACGGTTTGCAGCACGGGAACTAGGTTGTATTTAGCTGCTCGCAATGCAACGCTCGCCATCGCAAACTCGGAATGCACGATAATACCTTCTATGCGTCCGGCAGCTAAAAGAGAGTTCAAACGCTTCTCAAGACCTTTTTTAGCGCCGATAACCGGAAGGTCAACGCCAGGCAGGTTATAAAGAACCTTCGGCTCAATAATGGTCAATAAAGGAGTGCCAATGTGAGATAGCGCTTTTTTTGCGCCCGGCGCTAATACAATAACCGACCAGCCTTCGCCCAGCAACGCTTCAATCTGTCTCATAAAAGCGATCTGCGCACCGCCAAGGTAACTTAGCGAATAGTCACAAACCAGCAAAACGCTGTGTTTACTGCTGCTGTGTTTGCTACTGCTATGTTTGCTACTGCTATGTTTAGCACTGCTGGTTCTGCTATCGCTATCCTTGCTCACTCTATAGCTTTGCGGCATTCTTTAAACTTTCTTTAGAGTGGAACATTTTTAGTAACTGTAGTTTCACTGGAGGTCTACTTTTTAGGATTTAACCGACCGCAGCACAGTGAAACGTGCATCTTTTGAAATTCGAGAGGTCTCGCCAACAATGCGTGAAAGCATAGCACGGTATTGTAGATGAGAATTCATGACAAGCCACAGCTCACCGCCCGTGCGGAGCGCATCGGCTGCTGAGACTATTAGCTTGCGGGCAAGACCCTCATTCACTTCGGTTCCCGTGTGAAACGGTGGATTCAAAACAACAATATCAGCAGAACCGGCAGCTACCCCCTCGCATCCATCTGCGCGTTGCACCCTCACTCTGTGTGCAACGCTTGTTCGTTCTAGAGTTTCATTTGTTGCCTGAACGGCTGCATAAGATACATCTGTGGCGACAATCTGAGCTTCCGGTAGCGTCAAAGCTAGGCTAGTCGCAACTGCACCGTTCCCGCACCCTAAATCTACAATTTTTAACTTTTTGTCTAAAATTTCTGTTTGTCTTTTTTCTAGATCTTCTCTGAGGCTTTTCAACAGTAGCCTGGTGCCGTGATCAAGTTTTGTGCCACCAAATGTAGCCCCAAAGCCGGCCAGTTTGAAGGGCAGGTCGGCGTCTTGTGACCACTCTGGGAAGGGTTGTTCTCGAGACACTTTTTTGGGTTTAGCCGCTAAAATCACCCTGGATTTTTGTTTGGCAAGGCTCGCTTTTACCTCAAAGAAATAGTTAGCAAGCACCTCGTTCATCGTAAGATTCATGTGCTTAACCCTGCCCCCCGCAAAAATTTTCACGTCATCAGCAGCCCACCTGGCCACCGCGTCTGCAATTTGTGTTAGCTCACGCAGAGACTTTGGAAGCTGCATCAAAACTATTCTTGCTCCTCTAAGTAGCTCTTTGTCAAGAGGCATGTTTTGATATTTTGCGGCATAGCCAAGCCGCTCTGCATTTTGTGCGAGCGCTCTCTCAGAAATCAGGCTGTCTTGAAAAATTCGAATGCCTGCGCCTACCGAAGCGTTGCTGTCAGAATCTTTCATGTTTTGATCTCCAAGAGTTATCGCTCCAAGAGTGATAGCCCCATAGCGATCACCGATAATTACTATTTCACTTGGCGCAACCGAAGCTAAGGAGTCAGCTGCAGTTTCTAGTATCAGTTTGTCACTTGAATCGTAGGCGTAAAGATTCTCTGATTCAAAATCAGGGGCACGTTTAAGAAGAGTGAAATCGAGCATTTTAGGTACTGGTATGTAGTAGCCGGGTTTAACCGCGCGCTCCGGGTCGCCAAACAACGACCTCTGTGCGACGTTGTGTGCGGGTGCCTCGTCTAAGTGTGACAACTTCCCCTTCGACACCAGCCGCGAAGACTCTTTTTTCAGGTCGCTTCAACATTTCCCGGGCGAGCGACTCTTCTAACTCCTGCACCCGATCTTCAAGATCGCGCACCCTATCGTTTAGCGCCAAAACTCGGCGGATCCCCTCAAGGCTCAAGCCCTCACCAGACAACAAGGCTACATGACGCAGTCGTTCAATATCGTAGCCACTGTAACGTCTCGTGCCCCCGCGTGTTCTTTGCGGAGACACGAGACCTATTCTGTCGTACTGTCTGAGGGTTTGAGGGTGCATCTGAGCAAGTTGGGCGGCTACTCCGACAGCAAATATTGGCGCGAATCGATCGTTATTGTGTTTCATTTGCTGCTCACCGCCCTTCTGGTTTATGCCGTTACTTACTCATGTTTGTTTACACGTTATTAACGTATTAACTAACTTTTACTATCGCATTCTTGATTTCAGATCAGCGCGCGGATCTTCTTTGGGCTCAACTTTCTGCCAAGCCTCGATAACCTCATGTTGCTCTTTATTCAGATGCGAAGGAACTACAATCTGCACTTCAGCCAGCAGATCACCTGTCGCTTTAGCGGTGCTGACTCCTCTGCCTTTAACACGCATCACTCGCCCACTAGGAGTGCCTGGTTGCACACGAAGTTTAACCGCGGATCCGCCAAGAGTTGGCACCTCAACGGTGGCACCCAAAACAGCTTCAGATATGGTTACGGGCAGGGTCATGCGCAAATTATTTCCCTCGCGCTCATAAACCGGGTGTTTGCGCACCTGCACGGTCAGTATGATGTCTCCAGCAGGGCCTCCACCAGCGCCTGGCTCACCTCTGCCACGCACTTTAATTTTTTGACCGTCCTTAACACCGGCCGGCACTTTTACTTTTATGGAGTCGCCAGTTGAGGTTTGCAGTGTGACAGTGCTGCCCTGAACTGCTGTCTCAAAATCTAGCGTTGTGCTTGCGTTTATGTTGCGCCCCTTCTGTGGGCCGCGTGGGGCGCCACCGCCAAACAATCCACCAAAAATGTCTTCATAACCCGCCTGACCGCCGGGCCCTCCAAAACCACTTTGGTAGGTGTACTGCTGCCCACCTCCGCCGCCAAACATGTCTCCAAAAATATCTTCGAAGCCCCCCTGACCGCCCGAAGTGAATCGAGCACCACCGCCACGCATTGCTCGAATTTGATCGTACTCTGCGCGCTGTTGGCTGTCGGAGAGGATTGTATAGGCTTCGCTGATTTCTTTGAACTTTGCTTCGGCTTTGGTGTCACCCGGATTGGAGTCGGGGTGATATTTTCTAGCCAGCTTACGATAAACCTTTTTGAGTTCCGCGTCACTAACTTCTTTATCAACCCCTAGAGTTTTGTAGAAGTCTTTCTCCAACCAATCTTGACTAGCCATCTGGGTTCACCGCCACCGCGACTCTAGCTGGGCGTAGCTCTACCTCACCGATACGGTAGCCGCGCTCGATAACATCTAGAACCGTCTGGTCTTCTGTGCCTGGCACCGGCACCTGGGCAATTGCTTCGTGGTGCTGCGGATCAAAAACTTCACCCTTCTCCCCAAAAGCCTCAAGTCCCTGCTTTTCAAGGATTGCACGTATTTTCTTCGCAATAGCCAAAAAAGGGGTGCCCTCTACAAGGTCGCCGTGTTGTTCGGCACGGTCAAGGTCATCGAGCACATCCAAGAGTGGTTCTAACACTCGGGCTTTAGCTCGATGCGCCTCTACCTCGCGGTTGGCTTCAGTGCGTTTGCGATAGTTAGCGAACTCGGCGGTCAGCCGACGCAGATCATCAAGATAGGGATTGTCTCCCTCATCTTTGATGTCTGCGTCAGGCTCAACACCTTCGGATTCAGCGGCTTCTGCATCTTCAGCTTTAGCCGCCGCTGTTTGTTCTTCACCCAAAATGTCTTCTACCGTGAGCTCTTCACCATCAGCTGAGCTTTCCTCACCATTTGGGGTGGGGAGCCCAGCATCTTCAGCGTTTTCAGCGTTTTCTTGATTGCGATGCTCTTCTTCAGACATGTTTACTTGTCATCCTCGTCGTCTTCAACAACTTCAGCGTCAACAATGTCTTCGTCTGAGTCGCTAGCTGGTTCATCTGCACTCGGAGCTTCTTCCTCCTGAGCAGCAGCATAGATCGCTTCGCCTAGCTTGCCCTGACTTTCACCAAGCTTGTCAGCCGCCGTCTTGATCGCGTCATCGTCTTCGCCTGCAAGAGCTTGCTTGAGTTCATCAAGATCGCCCTGCACCTCAGTTTTAACATCTTCAGGTAGCTTGTCTTCATTATCGGTGATGAGCTTCTCTACTGAATACGCGAGGTTTTCAGCAGCATTGCGCTGTTCAAGTGCTTCTGCACGTTTCTTATCTTCTTCTGCGTGCTCTTCAGCTTCACGCACCATGCGCTCGATCTCTTCTTCAGAGAGTGTTGATCCACCAGAGATCGTAATGGTCTGCTCTTTACCGGTGCCCTTATCTTTTGCTGCAACCTGAACGATACCGTTTGCGTCAATATCGAATGTCACCTCAACCTGTGGTACTCCACGGGGCGCTGGCGCGATACCGGTCAGTTCGAAAGTTCCAAGGTTTTTGTTATCGCGAGTAAATTCGCGCTCACCCTGGAACACCTGTATAGACACAGATGGCTGGTTGTCATCGGCGGTAGTGAAAGTTTCAGAACGCTTCGTTGGAATAGCAGTGTTGCGTTCGATCAGTTTGGTCATGCGGCCACCCTTGGTTTCGATACCAAGAGAAAGTGGTGTGACGTCAATCAAGAGAACGTCTTTACGCTCACCCTTCAACACACCCGCCTGCAACGCGGCACCAACGGCTACTACCTCATCAGGGTTAACGCCCTTGTTTGGTTCGCGGCCGCCTGTAAGTTTAGTAACGAGCTCAGTTACCGCTGGCATACGTGTTGACCCACCAACGAGCACAACGTGTGCAATGTCTGCAACCTTTACGCCGGCTTCACGCACGACATCTTCAAATGGTTTTCTGGTGCGCTCTAACAAATCTTTTGTGAGCTCCTCGAACTTTGCACGAGTGATTGTTTCTTCTAGGTTTGCCGGGCCGCTTTCTGTCAGCGATAAATATGGCAACTGGATCTGCGTGCTCATCGAGCTTGATAGCTCTTTCTTTGCCTGCTCTGCTGCTTCTTTCAGACGCTGGAGCGCAATTTTATCGTTCTTCACATCGACGCCGGTCGAGTTTTTGAACTGCTGGATGAGCCACTGTACTACGCGGTCATCCCAGTCGTCACCACCCAGTCGATTGTCACCAGAAGTCGCACGCACCTGAATTGTTGAGAAGTCTTCGTCTTTACCCACCTCTAGCAACGAAACATCAAAGGTACCGCCACCCAAGTCAAATACGAGGATGAGCTCGTCTTCTTTACCTTTTTCTAATCCGTATGAAAGTGCCGCTGCTGTGGGCTCGTTGATAATGCGGAGCACTTTTAGACCGGCGATCT